>JABFXD010000540.1 GCA_013361925.1 Streptomyces sp.
TGCCCCGGCAGCAGCGTGCCCATGTCCTTGATGCCCAGGTCGCGCTTGATCATCGACTCGCCGAGGTCACCGAGCGTCGCGCTCGCCGCCACCGCGAGGCCCAGCAGCAGACCCTGCCACCAGGTGCCGTCGTCGATCAGGAAGTGCATGCACAGCGCGCCCGCCACCATCGCGAACGACACCGCTCCGAGCAGGCCCTCACGAGTCTTGCCGGGGCTGATGCGCGGCGCGAGCTTGTGCTTGCCGAAGCGCCAGCCGACGGCGTACGCCCCGGTGTCGCTGACGACGGTGAGGAGCAGGAACGTCAGCACCCGCTGCGCGCCGTCGTCGGCGGTGAGCATCATCGCGACGAACGTGGCCAGGAACGGGACGTAGAAGGCCGCGAAGACGCCCGCGGTGACGTCCTTGAGGTAGCCCTCCGGCGGTTCCGTCATCCGCCAGACCAGCACCGCGAGTGCGGTGAGCGCCATCGCCACCCACGCGCCCTCGGCCTCCCGGACGTACCCGGCGACGACCATGGCCGCACCGCCGACCGCCAGCGGCACGAGGGGCGCCCTGATGCCCTTGCGCTCCTCCAGCCGCGAGGTCAGTTCCCACAGGCCGACGACCACGGCGACCGCTATCACGCCGATGAAGACGGCCTTGACGACGAAGAGCGAGGCGACGATCACCGCACCGAGCCCGACCCCGACGCCTATGGCCGCGCCCAGGTCACGCCCCGCGCTCTTCTTCTGCGGCGCGGAAGCCGGCTGCGGGGCGTCGGGCATGGGCTCCGGATTCTGCGTCTGCGGCGCCGCCGCTCGGGGCTGCGCCGACGTGGTCTCGTCGCGGAATGTCTCGTCCCGGAACGTGTCGTCCCGGAACAGGGGGCCACTCAGCCGAGCGGCCCCCGGGTCGTCATCCTGGTCTCCGCCATACGCGGGTACGTCGGGCACGATGGGCATGGGGCGAGTGTGCTGCGCCTCAGGCGCATCGTACGCGGGACCCGCCGGGGCAGCCCCCTGGACAGGCCCCTGGTCGGTGGGCCCCCAGTACCCGGCGTGCGGCGCGGCCCCCGGCGGAGAGCCCCAGGAAGAGTCGTTCATCAGACTTCGAGAAGCTCCGCTTCCTTGTGCTTGAGGAGCTCGTCCACCTGGGCGACGTACTTGTGCGTCGCGTCGTCGAGCTCCTTCTCCGCACGGCGGCCCTCGTCCTCGCCGACCTCGCCGTCCTTGACGAGCTTGTCGATCGCGTCCTTGGCCTTGCGGCGGACCGAGCGGATGGACACACGGGAGTCCTCCGCCTTGCCCTTGGCGACCTTGATGTAGTCGCGGCGGCGCTCCTCGGTGAGCTCGGGGAACACCACTCGGATGATGTTGCCGTCGTTGCTCGGGTTGACGCCCAGGTCGGAGTCGCGGATCGCCTGCTCGATGTTGCGCAGCGCGCTCTTGTCGAACGGGGTCACGACCGCCATGCGCGGCTCCGGCACGGAGAACGAAGCCAGCTGGTTGATCGGCGTCGGCGCGCCGTAGTAGTCGGCCACGATCTTGTTGAACATCGCCGGGTGCGCACGGCCGGTGCGGATCGCGGCGAAGTCCTCCTTGGCGACCACGACGGCCTTCTCCATCTTCTCCTCGGCCTCGAGGAGGGTCTCTTCGATCACCACTTGCTCCTGCGTGTCTTGAAGTAGGCCCGGCTGCGGTTCCATGTGCGTGGGGCGGCGGCCGGCTGCGTCGCGTCTTCTTCCTGCACGGTTCCCGACCGGCAGGACATTGTCCATCCCCCGGTCAGGGACCGGGTCCAACTGGGGTCAGTCCCGGCTGTCCTGGTCACCGACAAGCGAGCCGATCTTCTCACCCTTGACGGCGCGCGCGATATTGCCCTCCGTCAGCAGCTCGAAGACGAGGATCGGGAGCTTGTTGTCGCGGCACAGCGTGATGGCGGTGGCGTCGGCGACCTTGAGGTCGCGGGTGATGACCTCGCCGTAGCCGAGGGAGTCGAACTTGACCGCGTCGGGGTTTTTCTTCGGGTCGGAGTCGTAGACCCCGTCCACGCCGTTCTTGCCCATGAGGAGCGCCTCGGCGTCGATCTCCAGGGCGCGCTGGGCGGCGGTGGTGTCGGTGGAGAAGTACGGCATGCCCATACCGGCGCCGAAGATGACCACGCGGCCCTTCTCCAGGTGGCGCACGGCGCGCAGCGGGATGTACGGCTCGGCGACCTGGCCCATGGTGATGGCGGTCTGCACGCGGGAGTCGATGCCCTCCTTCTCCAGGAAGTCCTGGAGGGCGAGGCAGTTCATCACGGTGCCGAGCATGCCCATGTAGTCGGAGCGGGCGCGGTCCATGCCGCGCTGCTGGAGTTCGGCGCCACGGAAGAAGTTGCCGCCGCCGATGACGACCGCGATCTCCGCTCCGTCGCGCACGACGGCCGCGATCTCGCGGGCGATCTTGTGCACCACGTCCGGGTCCACGCCCAGGCCCCCACCGCCGGAGAAGGCCTCTCCGGACAGCTTCAGCAGAAACCGGCCGCTCACTTTGCCGTCGTCGCTCTTCTGGGCCTTGGTGGTCATCGGATTCTCCTCATGGTGCACATACGAAGAAGGCCATTGCCGATGGGAACTGGTTCGCATCCCATGCGCGGCAATGGCCTCCTCGTCAGATCTGCTGTCGTCCGCCACGCGCGTGCGTGGCGGCGTACCGGACGACTGCCTACGACCCTATCGGGGTCCGGCGTCGTACGCGGTACGGACTCAGATGCCGACCTTGATACGCGTGAAGCGCTTCAGGGTGACACCGGCCTCGTCCAGAACCTTCTGGACCGACTTCTTGTTGTCGAGCGCGTACGGCTGGCCGAGCAGCGTGGCGTCCTTGAAGAAGCCGTTGAGGCGACCCTCGACGATCTTCGGCAGGGCGGCCTCGGGCTTGCCCTCGGCGCGGGTGGTCTCCTCGGCGACGCGGCGCTCGGACTCGACGACCTCGGCCGGCACGTCCTCCTTGGAGAGGTACTTCGGCGCGAAGGCGGCGATGTGCTGGGCGATGCCCTTGGCGACCTCGGCGTTGGGCTTGTCCAGCTCGACGAGGACACCGATCTGCGGGGGCAGGTCGGGCATCGTGCGGTGCATGTACGCGATCACGAAGCCGTCGGCGAACTGCGCGAAGCGGTCCAGGACGATCTTCTCGCCGAGGTTGGCGTTGGCCTCGTCCACGAACGCCTGGACGGTCTTGCCGGCCTCGATCTCGGAGGCGAGCAGGGCCTCGAGGTCGGCCGGGGAGGTCGCGGCGACGTGCTCGGCGATCTGCTGGGCGACGGCCTGGAACTTGTCACCCTTGGCGACGAAGTCCGTCTCGCACTTCAGCTCGACCAGGACACCGGAGGTGTTGTCGTCGGCGATGAGGGAGACCACCGCGCCGTTCTCGGCGGAGCGGCCCTCGCGCTTGGCGACGCCCTTCTGGCCCTTGATGCGGAGCGCCTCGACGGCCTTGTCGACGTTGCCCTCGGCCTCGTCCAGCGCCTTCTTGCAGTCCATCATGCCGGCGCCGGTGAGCTCACGGAGCTTCTTGACGTCGGCGGCGGTGTAGTTCGCCATGATTCCTGGAATCTCTCTCGAAGTCTGAAGATCTACGGGCCGAACGGCGGGGGCTGGTGGGCCCCCGCCGTCAGAAGGACCCGAAGGGGTGAGGGGTCAGGCCTGCTCGGCCTCGGCGGCCGGAGCCTCGGCGGCGGCCGGAGCCTCAGCCTCGGCAGCGGGGGCCTCAGCGGCGGGCGCCTCGGCCTCAGCGGCGGCGGGAGCCTCAGCCTCGGCGGCGGGAGCCTCGGCGGCCGGGGCCTCCTCGGCCTTCTTCTCGCCCTCGAGCAGGTCGCGCTCCCACGCGGCGAGCGGCTCGCCCGCGCCCTTGTCACCCTTGTCGCCGGTGGCGACGCCGGAGCGGGCGATGAGGCCCTCGGCGACGGCGTCGGCGATCACGCGGGTGAGCAGGGTGACGGAGCGGATCGCGTCGTCGTTGCCCGGGATCTTGTAGTCGACCTCGTCGGGGTCGCAGTTGGTGTCGAGGATCGCGACGACCGGGATGTTGAGCTTCCGGGCCTCACCGACCGCGATGTGCTCCTTCTTGGTGTCCACGATCCAGACGGCGCTGGGCACCTTCTGCATCTCGCGGATACCACCGAGGGTCTTCTCCAGCTTGGCCTTCTCGCGCGAGAGCACGAGAAGCTCCTTCTTGGTCAGACCGGACGCGGCGACGTCCTCGAAGTCGATCTGCTCGAGCTCCTTGAGGCGCTGCAGACGCTTGTAGACGGTGGAGAAGTTGGTGAGCATGCCGCCCAGCCAGCGCTGGTTCACGAAGGGCATGCCGACGCGGGTCGCCTGCTCGGCGATCGCCTCCTGCGCCTGCTTCTTCGTGCCGACGAACATGACCGTGCCGCCGTGGGCGACGGTCTCCTTGACGAACTCGTAGGCGCGGTCGATGTACGACAGCGACTGGAGCAGGTCGATGATGTAGATGCCGTTGCGCTCGGTGAAGATGAAGCGCTTCATCTTCGGGTTCCAGCGACGGGTCTGGTGACCGAAGTGGACGCCGCTTTCCAGCAGCTCCCGCATCGTGACGACGGCCATGGCCGTTCTCCTTGGTTTCTCGGTTATGTCCTGACGCCCGGCACGCGCCGTGCCACGTACACATGTGCGTACGGGACCGAAAGGCGCTGACATCGATGGCCACGAGAGCCCGATGTCGGGGCGTGCGAAGTCGACCCGGTGACCCGGATCGCCAGAAGAAGTGTACGGGACCCGCGGGGCACCGGGTGACGCCGCTGTCCACAACCGGGGCACGGTCCACAGGTCCCGGCCATGATCAGAGCTGCTCAGGCAGGGTTTGAGGCATGCGACGCCTGCACAGCGCACTGCTGCCCGCACTCCTGATCCCACTCCTGACGCCCCCGGCCCCGAGCGTCCCGCCCCCGCCTGCCGCCCCTTCGGCCCCGCCCATCGCCCGTGCCTGGCCGGTGGGCGTACGTCCACCCGTCCTACGCACCTGGGAACCTCCCCCCACGCCCTATGCCCGGGGCCACCGGGGCGTCGACCTGGCAGCACCCCCGGGCACGCCGGTACGAGCGGTCGCAGCCGGCCGCGTCACCTTCGCGGGCCGGGTGGCCGGAAAAGGCGTGCTCTCGATCGCGCTCACGGGCACGGACCTGCGCACGACGTATGAACCAGTACGGGCGACGGTCAGGAAGGGCGAGGAGGTGACGCCGGGAGAGACGGTGGGCACGGTGGAGCCGACGGGCTCCCACTGCACGACGCCCTGCGTCCACTGGGGCCTGCGCAGGGGGGACACCTACCTGGACCCTCTGTCGCTGCTACCACCATGGCTACTACGCAGGGGCCCGTCCAGGCTGCTACCGGTGCTGAACATCCCCTTGCCCTGACTGCGGACAGTCGTGCCGCAGGGGCGGCACGGGTGGGCGCAGGCGGCACCCCGCAAGCGCGGGCAAGCGAAACGCCCCGCGGCAACCCCCGCCG
>JABFXD010000960.1 GCA_013361925.1 Streptomyces sp.
GCGGTGCCGTTGAGGGTGTAGGAGCCGGGCGGGGCCGTGTCGCCGGTGTGGGTGGCCTGGAAGCCGATGTCGACGGAGGCACCGGGGGCGATGGTGGCGTTGTGGGCGGCGTTCTTGGCGGTCACCCGGCCGGAGGCGGGGGAGTACGCCGCGTTCCAGCCGGACGTGATGGTCTGGCCGTTCGGCAGGGTGAAGGCGAGGGACCAGCCGTCGATGGCCGTGGTGCCGGTGTTGGTGAGGGTGATGCTCGCCGTGAGCCCGGTGTTCCAGGCGTTGACGGTGCCGGTGACCCGGCAGGTCGCGGTTCCGGGCGAGGGCTCGGAGCTCTGGAACTGGGTGAAGAACTTCCACACCTCCGCCGGCAGCCAGGTCCTGGCGCTGTCTCCCGGGGCGCCGTCCTGGGGAGCGGCGATGTGTCCTTCGTCGAACGCGGCCCAGGCGACCGGATGTCCGGCCGAGCAGCCGGAGTAGGTGGTGATCCGGTGGGTCAGGCTGCCCTGCGCGGGCTCGGGCGGGTTCTGGGGGGTGCAGCCGTTGTTCGTGACGAACCGGTCCCGCAGCGCCCGCCCGCCGGAGATGCTGAGGACGTTGTCCCTGAGGCCGTGCACTCCGAGGTAGGCGATGGGCTGGGTGCCGCCGCTGCATCCGCTGAGCAGCCCGCCGCTCTGGACCGCGACCGCGCGGAAGACCGTCGCGCGTGAACACGCCAGGGCGTACGACATGGCGGCGCCGTAGCTGAATCCGAGGGCGAAGCGCTGGGTGGTGTCGACGCACAGGTCCGCTTCGAGGCGCCTGAGCATGTCGTCGACGAAGGTGACGTCCTCGCCGCCGGTGTTGGCCCAGCCGTTGTTGAGGCCTTGGGGTGCGACGAAGATCGTGCTGTTGTTCGCCAGTCGCTGGAGTCCGTAGTAGGCCCAGGTGCCTGTTTCGACGGTGCGGCCGGTGGAGACGTCGGTGGAGGTGCCGCCCAGCCAGTGGAATCCGAACACCAGCCGGTAGGGGCGGTTGCGGTCGTAGCCGTCGGGGACGCGCAGGATGAACGTGCGGTTCTTGCCACCGCTGAGGATCGTGTGTGTGCCGCTGGTCAGGGTGGGGGTCTTGCCGCAGCCGGAACTCGGGGCGGCGGCAGCGGCGGATACGCCGGCCGCCGCGGAGGCCGCGAGCGGGGCGTTGCCGCTCCGGCCGTGGCCCAGTGCCGTGCCGGCCATGCTCAGGACGACCAGCACCGCGACCACGGCGGGCCATAACAGGGTTCTTGTCCTCGTCATCGAACTCCCCTTCTTGAGGCGTGGTCGGTCACGCGCGGGACCACTTCTGGTTGGCCTGGCCGTTGCAGGTCCACAGGACGAGCGCGGTCCCGTTCGCGGTGCCGGCCGCGTTGGCGTCGAGGCACAAACCGGAGTGGACGTTGCGCAGGGACCCGTCGGAGCCGAGCGTCCACTTCTGGTTGTCCTGGCCGTTGCAGGGCCAGGTGATGACCCGGGTGCCGTTGACGGTGCCCTGGTTGTAGGCGTCCAGGCACTTGTCGCCGTAGACACGTATCTCGCCGCCCGCCCAGGTGGTCCACAGCTGGTTGGCGGCCGTGTGGCAGTCCCAGAGCAGAGCCGTGGCCCCGGCGGCGGTGGAGGCGTTGTCCACGTCGACGCAGCGCCCGGACGCGGTGCCGCGCAGCCGGGACGTGGTGGCGGTCAGCGGGGTGCCGCCGGTGACCCGGAACGCGGCGACGCCGTGCGCGGGGACGCTCGCCGAGATCTGCCCGGAGGTGCTGGACGTTGCGCCGGTCCACAGGTCGGTGAGCGTGAACGGGCTGCCGGACAGGCCGATTTGGGCGGGTGTCGTGGTGACCGTGGCGGTGCTGTCGCCGCGGTTGAACAGGCCCACGGCGACCGAGCCGTCCGCGAGGGGCTTGGCGAAGACCTCGGTGGCACCGTCGTCACGCACCCGGCGTCCGCCCGCGCCCAGCGGATCCTGGTCCACCGCCAGCAGGCGCGGGTTGCGCAGGATCGCGCTGACGTCGGCGGACATGGTGCGGATGTCGTTGCCGGCCATGAGCGGGGACCCCATCAGCGCCCACAGGGCGAAGTGGGAGCGCGACTCGGACAGCGACAGGCCGGGTCGCCCGACGACCAGCATGTCGGGGTCGTTCCAGTGGCCCGGCCCCGCCTGTGCGGCCAGCGGCGCGGTGACGTCCAGGACGTTGCCGACGCCCATCGGGTAGCTGTTGGTGTTGCCGTTCTGCCAGATGTCGAGCAGGTCCTCGGTCGTCCGCCACAGGTCGGCGACCTCGCCCCAGTTGTAGGTGGCGCCGGTGATGGCGTGGAAGCTGTTGGGGTTGATGGAGTAGACGATCGGCCGTCCGGTGGCGCGCAGGGCGTCGCGCATGAGTGTGAACCGTGCGACCTGCTCGTCACGTGTGCCGCTGGAGGAGCACCAGTCGTACTTCAGGTAGTCGACGCCCCACGAGGCGAAGGTGGCGGCGTCCTGGGCCTCGTGACCTTTGCTGCCCGTCGACCCGGGATAGGCGCCGCTGGTCTGCGCACAGGTGCGTTCGCCCGGCACCTGGTAGATGCCGAACTTCAGGCCCTTGCCGTGGATGTAGTCCCCGAGGGCCTTCATCCCGCCGGGGAACTTGGTGGGGTTGGCCCGCAGGTTGCCCGCGGCGTCGCGCTGCGGGTCGAACCAGCAGTCGTCCACCACCACGTAGCGGTAGCCGGCGTCCCGCATGCCGGAGGACACCATCGCGTCGGCGGCCTGGCGGACCTGGGTCTCGGTGATCCCGCACCCGAAGCTGTTCCAGCTGTTCCACCCCAGCGGCGGGGTGAGGGCCGGGCTGCCGGGCGCGGCCGAGGCGGGGGAGTGGGCGGAGGCCGTCACGGACGCGGTGACGGTGAGGGCGGCGGCTGCGAGGAGGCGGAGCAGTCGTCCGCGTGGGCGTCTGGGCACCAGGGGCTCCTTGGGTGGAGGTTCGAAATTTCGAGCCTCGTTCGGAAACTCGCGGTGAAAGGGATGTTAGAGAGGTGCGCGGACATGTCAACACCTCTGACGCGCCTGGCCGTTGACCTGCGGGAACGGAACTTCTGACGGCTCGAATGTTTCGACGGGTCTTGCGATCGTGCGAGAAGTCTTGACGTTCATTCCCGGGCTTCTATTATCCAGGTGCTCGGCTAGTCGATCCATGTTCGAAATGTCGAATGACGTGAGCAGCTCCCTCTGGACGCACCACGAGGAGAACGCCCCGCATGGATATGTCATGGACCCATCAAGAACTCTCCCGACGCCACGCCCTGGCAGCCGCCACCGGACTCGCAGCGGGCGTCTTCCTCCCCGCGGCCCGGGCCTCCGCCCGGGCGACGAGTTTCACCAACCCGGTGATCTGGCAGGACTTCGCCGACATCGACGTCATCCGCGTCGGCGACACCTACTACGCCTCCGCCTCGACGATGCACTACTCACCGGGCGCGCCCGTCCTGCGCTCGTACGACCTGGTGAACTGGGAGATCGCCGGTCACTCGGTACCCACCCTCGACTTCGGCGCCAAGTACGACCTGAACGGTGCGCGCGGCTACGTCCGCGGCATCTGGGCCTCGTCCCTGGCCTACCGGCCGAGCAACAGGACCTTCTACTGGCTGGGGCAGATCGACTTCGCCCGGACGTACGTCTACACCGCCACCGCCGCCGAGGGGCCGTGGACCAGGCTGACGACGATCAGCACGCCCTACTACGACGCGGGACTGCTCGTCGACAGCGACGACACCCTCTACGTGGCCTACGGCAACACGACCATCAGCGTGGCCCAGCTCTCGCCCGACGGCCGCACCCAGGTCCGCACTCAGCAGGTGTTCACGACACCGTCGAGCGTCGGCACCCTCGAAGGCTCCCGCTTCTACAAGATCAACGGCCAGTACTACATCTTCCTGACCCGCCCCGCCAACGGCCAGTACATCCTCAAGTCCTCGGCCGGCCCCTTCGGTCCGTACACGTTGCGGCAGGTCCTTCTCGACCTGCCCGGACCCATCCCCGGTGGCGGCGTCCCGCACCAGGGCGGACTGGTGCAGACACAGCGCGGCGCCTGGTACTACCTGGCCTTCGTCGACGCCTACCCCGGCGGACGGGTGCCCGCCCTGGCGCCCGTCACCTGGACCCCGGACGGCTGGCCCGTCGTGCAACTCGTCGGCGGCGCATGGGGCACCTCGTACCCGAGCCCGGACCTGCCCGCACCACCCCGCGAAGTCACGCCCATGACCGGCGTGGACACCTTCGACGGCACGACCCTCAAACCGAGGTGGGAGTGGAACCACAACCCGGACCCCACCAAGTGGACGGCCGGCAACGGCCTGACCCTGCGCACCGCGACCGTCACCAACGACCTCTACTGGGCGCGCAACACCCTCACCCACCGCATCCAGGGCCCCACCTCCACCGCCACGGTCCTCCTCGACCACTCCGCGATGCGGGACGGCGACCGGGCCGGACTCGCGCTGCTGCGTGACTCCTCCGCCTGGATCGGCCTCAAACGCGACGGCGGTACGACACGCCTGGTGATGGTCAACGGGCTGACCATGGACGGCAACTGGAACACCACCGGCACCGGCACCGAGGCCGCGAGCGCGCCCGCCCCGGGCAACCGCGTCTGGCTGCGCGCGAGCGCGGACATCCGCCCCGGCGCGGCCCGCCCCGGCACCTTCTCCTACAGCACCGACGGCACCACCTTCACCCGCCTCGGACCCGCCTTCTCGATGGGCAACGACTGGCGGTTCTTCATGGGCTACCGATTCGCCCTCTTCAACCACGCCACACAGGCACTCGGCGGCGCGGTCCGGGTCACACGTTTCGAGCTGTCCACACCCTGAACCAGCGGCGGATCGCACACCCAACCCCGCACTCCGCGCCACGAGGAGCAGTACGAACTCGCTGAACCGCTCCCCCCGACCTTCCCACCAGGAAACCGAGGTCCCGTGATGAGCCGCAGACTCCGCACCCTGACGGCAGCGCTCTGCGCCCTGCCGCTGGCGTTCGCCGCCGCACCGTCCGCGCATGCGGCCGACCCCACCACCATGACGAGCGGGTTCTACGCGGACCCCAACTCCACGGCGAAGCAGTGGGTGACCGCCAACCCCGGCGACGGCCGGGCCCCCGCGATCAACGCCGCCATCGCCAACACCCCGATGGCCCGCTGGTTCGGCTCCTGGAGCGGCACCATCGGCACCGCCACCGGCGCCTACGTCGGGGCGGCGGACCAGGCCGACAAGCTGCCCGTCCTCGTCGCCTACAACGTCTACAACCGCGACTACTGCGGCGGCCACTCCGCCGGCGGAGCCGCGTCACCGTCCGCCTACGCCAACTGGATCGCCCAGTTCGCCGGCGGCATAGCGAGCCGGCCGGCCGTCGTCGTCCTGGAACCGGACTCCCTCGGTGACTACGGCTGCATGACCCAGGCCCAGATCGACGAACGCGAGGCCATGCTCACCGGTGCCCTCGCCGAGTTCA
>JABFXD010000727.1 GCA_013361925.1 Streptomyces sp.
ATAACGGGTGATCTCGCTGGTCCGCGCCATGTGCCCGGCGAACCCGCGCTCGTGCACCGCGTATCCGACGGCGTCCAGGCTGGGCGGTGCCTCGGCCAGCAGTCCCAGCCAGCTCACGCCGTGATCGCAGTCGTACCGGCGTACGGCACCGGCCGGCAGCGACCGCCGGGCCGCACCGTGCCGCCCGTCGCACCCGGCGACATACCGCGCCTGCCACCGGCCGGGCCGGCCGTCCGCCTCCCGCACGGCCACCGAGGGCCGCCCGGTGTCGGCGTCGAGGACGGCGACCGCCTCGGTACCGAACTCGACCCGCCCGCCGACGGCCAGGAACCGCGTCAACAGATCGCCGACCAGCAGCTGTTGGGGATAGACGGTGTGCCGCTCCCCGAGCCCGAGACCGCCGTACTCCAGCCGGAACCGCCCGTCCTCGGCGCGGAACTCACAGGCGCTGTGGGCCTGCCCGTACCGGAGCAGCCCCTCGGCCAGCCCGTGCCGTTCCAGGATCCTTACGGTGTGCGCGGCCAGGAACCCGGCCCGCGCCCGAGCCTGAAGGTGCGCGCGCCCGGCCCGCTCCAGCACGACGCAGTCGACCCCGCTGTCCTGAAGCAGATTCCCCAGCACCAGCCCGGCCGGCCCGGCACCGAGAACGACCACGTCGGCCGCTCTCCGCGGCTGCCCAAATGTCACGAGACGGGATGGTAGATCGCCGTAAGTGATCTATCCGACGTGATTCACCTGAATGCGGAAGTCTGTGGCCTTGGCTCGGGGGAGCCCTGGGACGGGCGGCTGGAGGGGCCGCCCCTAGAGTGAGCTGATCGCCGCCTGTGACAGAGGTTCCGGGCGGGTTCTCAGGGGAAACGGCCAGGGGGCTGACTGATGTCTGGTGTGCGGGTGCGTTGGGGGAGAGTCCGAAGACGCGGCGCGGTGGGGGTGTGCGGGACGGCGCTGGCCGCCTCGACTCTGCTGGTGCCTGCGGCGTCGGCGTCGGTGGAACAGGGCGCGGGTGTGGCGTCCCGCGTCGTACGGAGCGCCGGGCTGGCGGACGGCGGGCGGGTCGAACTCGTCGACGGGCGTGATGTCCGGATGACGGCAGGCTCGAACGACGCGGCCCGCACCGGCCGTTACTCCATCGCCTCGGTCAACGGCACGGTGTCCGTGCGGCCGACCGGCAAGACCGAGACCGCGAAGCTCCGGGTGCCGTCGCGGGCCGGGGAGACGCAGAGCGCGTCCACGACGACGTACGCCACCGCGTCGACGTACGCGGTGAAGCTGAGCATCACCAACGCCGACGTCCGCTCCAAGCTGTTCTACGTCTGGGACCGCAGGACCTGGACGGCGTACCCCGTCGACAGCTTCACCTCCGGCGCCTCCTCGACCGTGAAGCTGCCGCCGGGCGACTACTTCTCGGTCGCGCTGCACAACGACTGGCAGGAGCCGAGCTACCTGCTCACCCGTACCTTCTCCGTCGGATCGGCGGCCAAGACGGTCACCTTCGACCAGCGCGCGGCCAAGGAGACCGCGATCCGCACCGACGACACCACCGCCACCCGTGACGCCGCCGCCGTGTGGATCAGCGTCCCGGGCGGCGACCTGGCGGGCTTCGCCGGCTCGGGGGCCGACAAGGTGTACGTGACCCCGTTCTCGGTGAACGGTGTCTCGCTGCGGCTGCACGAGGTGCTCGGCAAGAAGGGCGCCTCGGCGAGCGTGCCGAGCCCCTACCGCTACGACCTCACCCACAGCTTCACCACCACCGTGCCCGCCTCGCCCGTCACGACGGTCCACGCCGCGAACCTGGCGAAGTCCGTCACGAAGGTGGGCGCCCCGGGCACCCGGACCACGGCGTTTCTGCAGAGCGCCCCGTCGTTCGGCGAGTGGACGGGCGTCTACATCGGTGGAGCGGTGCCGGTCGCCGGTTCGGTCACCGAGTACACCACGCCCGGCGTCACCTACGGCCGGCTGCTGTCGTACGGCACCGGCGAGCTGAGCCTGGACCTCCCGGACCGTACGTCGGCCGCGGGCACCAACGCGGGCGAGACCCTGGGGGCGGCCCCGCTGCAGCCGGTCCGCGGGACGTGGGGAGGTTCGCAGCGGAACTACTCGAAGATCGTGCTGTCCGAGAGCAACGCCTTCAGCGATGCGGCCGGCCACCCGGCGACCGACGGCCGAGCCACGTACGCGTACAAGCTCACCTCCGCCGCCGGTGTCACCTACGCCCAGGCCACCGGTCTGGACGCCTACCACTCGCTGACCTCGTCGGCCCTGCCGTCGCTCCGGACGACGTACACCCTCGACCAGACGGTCCACCGCCGGGTCCCGTACTCCCGGCTGTCCACGGACGTCCACAACGAGTGGACCTTCCGCTCGGACTACGCCGAGGGCGGCGAACTTCCTTTGATCGACACCCGGTTGAAGGTCCCGGCCCTGGACGGGTCCGGTCGCGCGGCCGCCGGGCAGGTCCGGATCGAGGCGAGCGCGACCACCCGCGACACGGACGCGGCGGCGGCCAACACCCGCGTCACCGGCCTCGCGTACTCCATTGACGGCGCCACCTGGACGGACCTGACCCTCGCGGCGGACGGCTCGGCGACACTCGACGTCCCCACCGACGCCTCCTGGGTCTCACTGCGCGTCACCGCAGCCGACGACCAGGGCGGCACCCTCCGCCGCACCATCACGAGGGCGTTCGCGGGCCCGGCCCCGCAGGGTGACGAGACCGTCGGGGCGACCCGCATCTCCGACGTCGTGGTCAACGGCGGCAAGCGGGTGGAACTGAGCGACGAACCGCTCCAGGACTTCGAGGCGCGCTTCACCGCCACCGACCCGTCCGGCATCGCGAGCGGCGACATGTACCTCTACAAGGGGTCGTACGACAGCCCCGACGCCGTTCTGTACGGCACCTGGCCGGCCACCTGCACCAAGACCACCGCCACCACCGCCACCTGCGAGACCCACTTCGCCTACATCCAGCCGCGCTGGAACCTCGGCCGCAACTCCCTCGCCGGCACCTGGAAGCTGGCCGCCTGGGCCGAGTCCGCGGGCGGCACGGACCACGTCGACCTGCACACCGCCAAGTCGGTGCCGGTCGTGAGGGACGCGGCACTGAGCGCCAACGCGGGCCCGGAGCCGATCGCCAAGGGCAGGAGCCTCACCGTCACGGGCAAGCTCTCCCGCGCGGACTGGGAGTCGCGCGGCGGCTACCACGGCTACGCCGAGCAGAAGGTGAAGCTGCAGTTCCGCAAGAAGGGGACGTCCACCTACACGACGGTGAAGACGATCACCACGGACAGCACCGGAAACCTGAGGACGACAGTGAAGGCCACGACGGACGGCTACTGGCGCTACGCCTTCTCCGGCACCTCCACCACCGCCCCCGCCAACGCCACCGGGGACTACGTGGACGTGCGCTGACCCCGCCCATCCCGCCGGGGACCGGCCGTGTGCCGGTCCCCCCGCGTCCCGTCCGCCCTTCCAGGGCAGCCGCGTTCTCCCAGCTCAGAGTGTGTTCCGGCGTTCCAGCGTCCCTAAAACCCCGCTGGGCGTGGCGGTTGGGACGGATCACCGCGCAGGCTTCGGTCATCGGATCACCACCGGCATCCGAACACCGAAGGGGCTCAGCCACATGTCCAACCTCCGCACCTCCCGCACCCGTCTCGCAGCCGCCGCCGCGACCACGGTGCTCGCCGCGCTCTCCCTGACCGCCTGCAACGACGGATCGGGCGCCCACGACGAGGGTGCGGCGGCGACCACCTCCACGAGCGCCTCCACCAGCCCGTCACCGAGCGCGGCGTCGACGGGGTCGACGGGGTCGGCAAGCTCCGCGGGCTCTACGGGTTCCACGGGATCGACGGGTTCCACCGGATCCTCTGGCGGCAAGTCCTCCGGTGGCTCCAACGCCTCCGCGTCGAAGGCACCCAACACCTCGGGCTCGTCCGGTTCGCCGGTCACCTGCGAGGGGTCCAACACCAAGACGGTGGCGACCTCGATGAGCCGTCCCCTGAACCACATGCTGCTCACGGTGACCAACACCGGCGGCAAGACGTGCTTCCTCTACGGCTACCCGAGCGTCCAGTTCGCCGACGCCCAGTCCGAGCCGCCGGTCATCGAGGACTCGCAGCCGCAGGCCGTCGTCACCCTGGAGCCCGGCCAGTCCGGATACGCGGCCATCAGCCTGTCCGCCGCCGACGGCAGCGCCTCGAACGGCCGCACCGCGAAGTCCCTGACCGTCTACTTCTACGGCCGCTCCATGAGCGAGAACGTCGGTACCGGCGCCCACCCGTCGCTGCCCGCCAAGGGCACCTACATCGACGACTCGATCAAGGTCACGTACTGGCAGCAGGAGCTGAGCGACGCCGCCGGCTGGTGAGCCTGAGCCGCCCGAGGAAAGTCTCAGCTGGAGGCGCGAGAGGAAGCGTCGGGCGCCTCCTGCTCGGCCCGGCGACGGTACTCGGCGTTGATGCGCTGAGCCTCCTCGAGTTGGTCCTCAAGGATGACGATGCGGCACGCGGCCTCGATCGGGGTGCCCCGGTCGACGAGCTCGCGGGCGCGCGCGGCGATCCGCAGCTGGTAGCGGGAGTACCGGCGGTGCCCGCCCTCCGAGCGCAGCGGAGTGATCAGCCGAGCCTCACCGAGGGCCCGGAGGAATGCCGGGGTGGCGCCGAGCATCTCGGCGGCCCGCCCCATGGTGTACGCGGGGTAGTCATCGTCGTCCAGACGATCACTGAGGGGGTTGTCTGCTGTCATGTCACCTCGTTGTGCAACGCGTCGAGGGGCCCTGGTGCCGTACGGCACCAGGGCCCCGAAGGAAATTCAACACCATCCGTCGGCTCTGTTGCTCTGCCGACCTTCTGTGTCCGCTACCAGCCCTGCAGAAGGGGGGTGCGGGGATCGCGGCTGCGTGACCGGGGACCACCTTCCAATCCGGGGTCTTGCGGTACCCGGCCGAGTGCGTCCCGGGCCGGGCGATCCTGATGGCGTCTGTGTCCTCCGTCCTTCTCTTGAACCAGACATGCACTGCTCTGCGAACTTCACGTACTGCGACCCGCCAGTTCGTGTCTGCCGGGTCTCGCTGGACCTGTGTTGACAAGGAAGAGACTAGCCGCGTCAGAACCCAATGTCTACTGTGGCAAGAGTAGATTTCACCTGTCTGAGGGAACAAATATCCTGTGACCTGCTGAGGTGGGTACGCAGTGAGGGCCCTGCCGACCATGTCGGCAGGGCCCTCACCTGAATCCGCGGGGCGGTTCAGCCGCCCGTCCTCATTCGTCTACGGCGGCGGCGCCGAGCAGTGCCCACGAGGTGGGGAGCGGAGCGGGGACCCGGACAGGCGCGGCGTCGGGGCCGGCATGGCAGGTGAAGCCGAGACGGGACATGGCCCGGATGACCTCGCCGCCGGTGAAATCACGGCGGTCCTGTCGGGTGACGACCTCGCCCACCTGCTTGACGGGGTAGCGGCGGCGGCCGATGGTCACGGACTCACCCGTGACG
>JABFXD010000943.1 GCA_013361925.1 Streptomyces sp.
GAGCACTGCCTCAACCCGTCCTGCGTCGCCTCGTGTCCGTCGGGCGCGATGTACAAGCGGGCGGAGGACGGCATCGTCCTGGTCGACCAGGACCACTGCCGGGGCTGGCGGATGTGCGTGACCGGCTGCCCGTACAAGAAGGTCTACTTCAACCACCGCACCGGCAAGGCCGAGAAGTGCACCATGTGCTACCCGCGCGTCGAGGTGGGTCTGCCGACGGTGTGCTCGGAGACCTGCGTGGGCCGTCTCCGCTATCTCGGGGTGATCCTCTACGACGCCGACAAGGTGACGGAGGCGGCGTCCACTCCCGACGAGAAGGGCCTGTACGAGGCGCAGTTGGGCGTCTTCCTCGACCCTGACGATCCCGCCGTGCAGCGGGCGGCCGAGGAGGCGGGGATCTCGTACGACTGGATGGAGGCGGCCCGCCGCTCCCCCGTCCGGGCGCTGATCAGCAAGTACAAGGTGGCGCTCCCGCTGCATCCCGAGTACCGCACGATGCCGATGGTCTGGTACATCCCGCCGCTCTCCCCGGTCGTGGACGCGCTCACCGAGACCGGGCACGACGGTGAGGACGCCCAGAACCTCTTCGGCGCGATCGACACGCTCCGCATCCCGCTGGAGTACCTCGCGGAGGTCTTCACCGCGGGCGACACCGCGCCCGTGCGGGCCTCCCTGGAAAAGCTCGCCGCGATGCGCGCCCATATGCGGGCGATCAACCTCGGCGAGGACCCCGACCCGGCCGTCACCGAGGCGGTCGGCATGAAGCCCGAGGAGATCGAGGAGATGTACCGGCTGCTGGCGATCGCCAAGTACGAGGACCGGTACGTGATCCCGACCGCCGCCGTCGGTGACGCCCGGCGCCTTGAGGAGTCGGCGCTGCCGGAGGGGTGCAGTCTCGAGTACGAGGGCGGTCCGGGCATGGGCGGCGACGGGCCGTTCGGCCAGGACTCCGGGCAGCGCAAGCTGCTGCCGGTGGTGTCCGTGGAGAACTTCCACGGGCTGCGCCGCCGCCAGACGTCCGACGACCCCGCCGACGCCGAGGAGGTCTGATGCCGTCGTACGCCGTGCTGTACCAGGCAGCAGCGCTCTGTCTGACGTACCCCGACGACGACTTCCGCGCCCGGCTGCCGCTGCTGCGTGAAGCGGCCCCGCAGCTGCGGGAGTTCACCGACCACGCGGCGGTGACCCCGGCGCAGGAGCTGGCCGCGCACTACGTCCAGGTCTTCGACTTCAAGAACCGGCACAGCCTGTACCTGAGCTGGTGGCAGGACGGGGACACGCGGCGACGCGGGATGTCGCTGGTCCGCTTCAAGGACGTCTACCGGGCCGCCGGTCTGGAGTTCACCGGCGAGGAGCTGCCCGACTTCCTGCCCGCGGTCCTTGAGTTCGCGGCCCGCACCGGCGACACCGACCTGCTCACCGAACACCGGGACGGCCTGGAGCAGTTGCGCTCCCGGCTCACCGCGTTCGGGACCCCGTACGCGTCCGTCCTGGACGCCGTATGCGCCACACTGCCCAACCACACCGGGGTGCGCTGATGACCACACTCCTCTGGGGCGTGCTGCCGTACGTCGCCCTCGCCCTGCTCGTCGCCGGACTCGTCTGGCGCTACCGCTACGACAAGTTCGGCTGGACGACCCGCAGTTCGCAGGTCTACGAGTCGAAGCTGCTGAACATCGCCTCGCCCGCCTTCCACTACGGCATCCTCTTCGTCCTGGCCGGGCACCTCGTCGGGCTGTTCATCCCGATGTCGTGGACGGACAAGGTGGGGATCAGCGAGCACACGTACCATCTGTTCTCGCTCTACGGCGGCACCGCGGCCGGCGTCCTCACCGTCGCCGGGATCGTGCTGCTCGTCTACCGCCGCAGGACGCGGGCCCCCGTCTTCCGCGCGACCACCGCCAACGACAAGCTCATGTACCTGGTGCTGCTCGGCGCCATCGCGATGGGCATGATCGCCAAGCTGACCCACGCCTCCGGCGACGGCTACAACTACCGTGAGTCCATCGCCCCTTGGGCGCGCAGCCTGTTCACCCTCCAGCCGGACATCGACCGGATGCACGGTGTGCCGGTGCTGTACCAGGTCCACGCGGTGATCGGGATGGCGCTGATCGCGTTCGTGCCGTACAGCAGGCTGGTCCATATGTTCAGCGCGCCGGTGCAGTACCTGTTCCGGCCCTATGTCGTCTACCGGGCACGCGACCCCAGGAGGCTGGGGCCGCGTCCGGAACGGCGGGGCTGGGAGCGCGCCGGCTCGTAGGGCTCAGGCTGCCCCGCCCTTCTGTTCCCGGTCCTCGTCGACGATCTCCGCGTCCACCACGCCCTCCTCCTCGGGGGGCGTGGTGGTCTGCTGTTCGGTGCCGTGAGGCTCCGACTGCTGGGCCTGCGCGTACATCGCCTGGCCCACCCGCTGGCTGACGGTGGCGAGGTGCTCGACCCCGTCGCGCAGGGCGTTGGTGTCGGCGTTCTGCTCCAGGAGCGTCTTGAGTTCCGTGATGGCCGACTCCACGTCCGCCTTGGTCTCGGCGGGGACGCGTTCGTCGTTCTCGCGGAGGAACTTCTCGGTCTGGTAGACGAGTTGCTCGGCCTGGTTGCGGGTCTCGGCGGCCTCCCGGCGTTTGCGGTCCTCCTCCGCGTACTGTTCGGCGTCCCGCATCATGCGGTCGATGTCGTCCTTGGGCAGCGCCGAGCCGCCGGTGACGGTCATCTTCTGCTCGCGGCCGGTCGCGAGGTCCTTCGCGGAGACGTGCATGATCCCGTTGGCGTCGATGTCGAAGGCGACCTCGATCTGCGGGACACCACGGGGCGCGGGCGGCAGGCCGGTGAGGTCGAAGACGCCGAGCTTCTTGTTGTAGGCGGCGATCTCGCGTTCGCCCTGGTAGACCTGGATGCCGACCGAGGGCTGGTTGTCGGTGGCGGTGGTGAAGATCTCCGAACGCCGGGTCGGGATCGTGGTGTTGCGCTCGATGAGCTTCGTCATGATGCCGCCCTTGGTCTCGATGCCCAGGGACAGCGGGGTCACGTCGAGGAGCAGGACGTCCTTCACGTCGCCGCGGACGACACCCGCCTGGAGCGCGGCGCCGAGGGCGACGACCTCGTCCGGGTTGACGCCCTTGTGCGGGTCCTTGCCGGTGAGTTCCTTGACGAGGTCGGTGACGGCGGGCATCCGGGTCGAGCCGCCGACGAGGATGACGTGGTCGACCGCGGCGAGCTTGATGCCGGCGTCCTTGACGGCCTGGTGGAAGGGGGTCTTGCAGCGGTCGAGCAGGTCGGCGGTGAGCTCCTGGAACTGGGCGCGGGTCAGCTTCTCGTCGAGATGGAGCGGGCCTTCGGCGGAGGCGGTGATGTACGGGAGGTTGATCGTCGTCTCCGAGGAGCTGGACAGCTCGATCTTGGCCTTCTCGGCGCCCTCGCGCAGCCGTTGCAGGGCCATCTTGTCCTTGCCGAGGTCGATGCCGTACTGCCCCTGGAACTTCTTCACCAGGTGCTCGACCACCCGCTGGTCCCAGTCGTCGCCGCCGAGATGCGTGTCGCCGTTGGTCGCCTTGACCTCGATGACACCGTCGCCGATCTCCAGGAGCGACACGTCGAAGGTGCCGCCGCCGAGGTCGAAGACGAGGACGGTCTGCTCCTCGCCCCGGTCCAGGCCGTAGGCGAGGGCGGCGGCGGTCGGCTCGTTGATGATGCGCAGCACCTTCAGGCCCGCGATCTCGCCGGCCTCCTTGGTGGCCTGCCGCTGGGCGTCGTCGAAGTACGCCGGGACGGTGATCACCGCGTCGGTGACGTCCTCGCCGAGATAGGACTCGGCGTCCCGCTTCAGCTTCTGCAGCACCCGCGCCGACAGCTCCTGCGCCCGGTAGCGGGTGCCGTCGACCGACCCCTGCTCCGGGAACCGCCAGCCGCCGTCACCCATGTACCGCTTCACGGACCGGGCCGTCCGCTCCACGTTCGTCACCGCCTGCCGCTTGGCGACCTCCCCGACCAGCACCTCCCCGTTCTTGGCGAAGGCCACCACCGACGGTGTGGTCCTGGCCCCCTCCGCATTGGCGACGACCGTGGGGTCGCCGCCCTCCAGGACGGCCACCACGGAGTTCGTGGTCCCCAGATCGATCCCGACCGCGCGTCCCATCGCTGTCCCCTTCCGCCAGGGCACTTCCCGGACTCCAGCACAAAACTTGAGTGGGCCCTTGTCAATGCCGCGTACCCCGAAAACCGGGTACCCCGAAAAGAACGGTGCCGCGCCCCTCACGGGGACGCGGCATCCGGGAACGTGCGTGAAGGATCAGGCGAGCTTCGCCGAGAGGGTGATCGGTACGGCCTTGAGGGCCTGGCTGACGGGGCAGCCCACCTTGGCCTCCTCGGCGGCGGCGACGAACGCCTCCTCGTCGATGCCCGGCACGGTGCCCTCGACGGTGAGGTGGATGCCCGTGATGCCCTCTCCCGGCTGGAAGGTGACGTCGGCGGAGGTGGTGAGCTTGGTGGCCGGGGTGCCGGCGCCGGCCAGGGCGTGCGAGAACGCCATCGAGAAGCAGCTGGAGTGGGCGGCCGCGATCAGCTCTTCGGGGCTGGTCTTGCCGTTCGCCTCCTGGGCGCGGGAAGCCCACGTCACCGGCTGCTGGGCGATGGCGCCGGAGGAGTCGAAGGAGACGACTCCGTTGCCCTCGAGCAGGTTGCCTTCCCAGACGGTGTGTGCGGAGCGCGTGGTAGCCACGGGTTCTTCCTTTCAGACATGGGCCCATGTAGGGGTTCCGTGTCCCATCCGATCACACTTGGGCGCACCGCACGCTCAAGACAGCTGTCAGGCCGCCCGCCGTTCGTCCTGACGTTCCGGCAGCGGCACCTGAGGGCCGTCGGATTCACGCAGCCAGCGGCGCAGGACATGGTGGACCTGCTCGGCGCCGACGAGTTCCTGGTCGTCGTCGACCGGTGCGGACAGAGCGGCCGGCGACAGCAGGAACGGCCGCCCCTGCGCCCCGCCGAGCCCGCCGTGCGAGCCGATCTGCTCCTCGAAGGCGAGGACTTCGCCGTCGCCCGGGTCGTACGAGGAGTTGACCATGATGTCGGCGGTGTGCGCGAAGCCGTGCGTACGGCGTACGGCGTCGGCGGCGCCCGGCCCGAACGCGGCCAACGGGCCCGGGTTCTCGTCCAGTTCGTCGACCGGGATCTCCGTACCGAACGGCCCGAGCACCACCCCGCCGTGCTCCTCGCTGCGTACGAGGAGGAAGCCGATGCCGGGATGGTTGGCGAGCGTGGTCAGCAGGGCGGGGTGGCGGGCGTCGATCTCCTCCTTGGTCATCCGGTGCGGCACGTCCGGGAAGGAGATCAGGCCGAGGTTGCCGGAGGCCAGCACGAGCGGCTCGGAGCTGCGGCGCGAGGGCCGGTGCTGCTCGCGGCGCTCCTCGACGGGGCGGCGCAGGGCGGCGCGGACGGCCGCGCGGGCCTCGGCGCCGCTGTGGGT
>JABFXD010001068.1 GCA_013361925.1 Streptomyces sp.
CGGGCCATCGCCGCGCTCAAGGAACGGCACGACTTCTGGCTGCACGTGGACGCCGCGTTCGGCGGCTTCGCCGCGCTCTCCCCCTCGTACGCCGCTCTCGTCGACGGTCTCGACGCCGCCGACTCCGTCTGTGTCGACCTGCACAAGTGGCTGAACGTGCCGTACGACGCGGCCGTGCAGTTCACCCGGCGCCGTGATCTCCAGGTGGCGGTGTTCCACAACGCCTCGCCGTATCTCGGACTGCCGGTCGGCGAGCCCGACTTCGTGCATCTGACGCCGGAGAACTCCCGGCGGCTGCGCGCCCTGCCGGCCTGGTTCTCCCTGGTCGCCTACGGCCGCGAGGGGCACCGCGAGATCGTCGAGCGGAACGTGGCGCTGGCCCGGGAACTCGGTGAGCGGATCGCCGGACTCGACGGGCTGCGACTGCTGGCGCCGGTCCGGCTCAACGTCGTCTGCTTCACCCTGGCCGAGGAGCCGACGCAGGACCGGGTCGGCTCTTTGGCGCACGCGCTCGCCGAGACGGGCGAGGTCTTCGTGACCCCGACCGTCTACGACGGCACTCCCGGGCTGCGGGCGGCGTTCAGCAACTGGCGGACGTCGGCGCAGGACGTGGAGCGGATCGTCGGCGCGCTGCGGCGGGTCCTTGAGCCCAGCTAGTCGACCGGTTGGCGTCGTGCCCGGCGGAAGCCGGTGTCGCCCAGGGTGAGCCCGCCGTCCACGACGAGGGTCGTCCCGGTGATCCAGGAGGCGTCGCGGGAGGCGAGGAAGGTGATCGCGGCGGCGATGTCCGCGGGCTCGCCGACGCGGCCGAGCGGGTACAGCGCGCTGAGGAGGGCGAGTTCGTCGTCGCGGCCTTCCCAGGCGGTGGTGCGGACGGTGCCGGGCGCGACGAGGTTGACGCGGACGCCCCGCTCGGCGGCGTGCCCGGCGAGGGTGCGGGTCAGGGAGGCGAGGCCCGCCTTGGCGGCGCTGTAGGCGTGGTTGCCGAAGTCCGCGAGGCCGTTGACGGAACCGACGTTGACGATCGCGCCGCGCCCGGAGGCGGCCAGGTGGGGCAGGGCGGCGCGGGCGCAGCGGTAGGCGCCGGTGAGGGTGATGTCGAGGTCGGCCGTCCACGCGTCGTCGGGTTCGTCCTCGAAGAGCGGGGCGTCCGGCGTGCAGTGGAAGGCATTGTTGACCAGGACGTCGAGGGTCCCGACGGTGTCGGCCGCGTGGGCGACGGCCGCCTCGACCGCCGCCCGGTCGCCCACGTCACAGCCGTACGCCTGTGCCGTCATGCCTCCTTCTCGCAGGCGCGCCGCGGTCTTCTCCGCCGCCTCGGTGTCCCGGTCGGTCACCAGCACGCGTGCGCCTTCCGCGGCGAACCGCCGGGCGGTGGCGGCGCCGATGCCGCGGGCGGCGCCGGTGATGAGCACTCCGTACCCCTCGAAACGTGTCATGCGGCCGAACCGTAGGCGGCGCCGCGCGTCAGCGGTAGCCGGTCACGTCGGCCGGCTTGTCCGCGTCCTGTACCTCGACGATGTAACGCCAGGCGTCGGGCCGGCTGCCGTCGAGGTCGGTGAAGCCGTAGACCTGGGCGAGGCCGCCGCTGGAGAGGGACTGGCCGTTGAAGCGGGCCACGTCCGGGTCGGCGGCGAGGGCCACGACCGCTCGGCCGACGTAGCGCGGGGTCTCGGAGATGGCGAAGTGCGGGACCTGGGTGAGGGCGTCGCGCCAGTTGTCCTCGCGTACTCCGAAGCCGTCGAGCATCATCTCCGAGCGCAGCCAGCCCGGCGTCAGGGCGACGGCGGTGGCCCCGCGCGGGCCCAGTTCGTGGCCGAGCGCGAAGGCCATCCGCAGGACGGAGGACTTGGCCAGGTCGTAGAAGAAGGTGTTGCGGTAGTGCGCGCCGTTGTACTCGGCGGTGCCGTCGGTCATCTCGACGACCAGGCCGCCGGGGTGCCTCAGGAGGAGGGGCAGGGCGTGGTGGTTGGTGATCGCGTGGGTCTCGACGCCGAGCCTGAGCAGCCGCAGCCCGTTGTCGAGGTCGTGCTCCCAGACCGGGCTGTCCCATGCGAAGAGCCGCTCGCCGCCCCAGACGTCGTTGACGAGGACGTCGAGGCGGCCCTGTTCGTCAGCGATGCGGTCGACCAGTGCGCGGACCTGTGCGGGTTCGAGGTGGTCGGTGGGGACGGCGATCCCCTCGCCGCCGGCCTCGGTCACCAGGTCCGCGGTGTCCTCGATGGTCTCGGGGCGGTCGTACTCCGAGCGGCGCTCGCGGGTACTGCGTCCCGTGACGTACACGGTGGCGCCGGCCGCCCCGAGTTCCACGGCGATGCCCCGTCCGGCTCCCCGCGTCGCCCCGGCGACCAGTGCGACCTTGCCCTTCAGTGGCTGTGCTGCCATGTCCGAACCTCCTGTACGACCGTTGGTGTCGAGTCCACGGTCTCCGGTAAGCCGGACATCTTCTGTCGCCTTTTAGAGCTTTCCGTGCCGGGTCACCCGGCCGGGCGCAGTCTCTCGCCCAGCTCGTCGTCGTCCGCGACGATCCAGACGTGCCCGCCCTGGTTGGTCTCGTGGACGAAGTCCCGCAGGGCCTCACTCTCGCCCAGGTGGCGGGAGACGTCCCCCACCACGGCGAGGCGCACCCGGTAGTTCACGAACTTCAGCATGACCGCCCCGGCGACGCCGGACCGCAGCCGGAAGAACTCCTCCGCGACCCGCTCCACGGGCACGGCGACCACGTCGGCGCCCCGCCCCATGGCGTCACCGATCAGATCCAGCGCGGCACGCTCGCCGTCGAGCGGAGGGCCGTCAGGGGTGCAGCGCAGGACGGTGACGCCATGGAGGTTCGCGAGCTCATCGGTGGTCATGACAGGCGAGCCTAGCCGTGACCTGCCCTGGGTCCCGGGGAATTTCAGTGGCCGCGGGCGATCCACTCCTGAAGGTGCGGGGCCTCCGCGCCGATGGTCGTGGAGTCGCCGTGACCGGTCAGGACCTTCGTCTCCGGCGGCAGCTCAAGGAGCCGGTCGCGGATCGAGTCGATGATCGTCGGGAAGTGGCTGTACGACCGCCCCGTGGCCCCCGGTCCGCCGGCGAACAGTGTGTCGCCGGTGAAGACGGTGGCGAGCCCGGGGTCGTAGAGGCAGACCGCGCCGGGAGCGTGGCCGGGTGTGTGCAGGACCCGCAGATCCGCGCCCGCCGCCTCGATGACCTGGCCGTCCAGGAGGTGGGCGTCGGGGTCGCGGTCGGGGTGGGTCTGCTTCCACAGGGGCAGGTCGTCGGGGTGCAGCCAGATCGTGGCGCCGGTGAGGTCCGCCAGGGCGGGCGCGGCGTCG
This sequence comes from Streptomyces sp., assembly GCA_013361925.1. Lineage (GTDB taxonomy): Bacteria > Actinomycetota > Actinomycetes > Streptomycetales > Streptomycetaceae > Streptomyces. The sequence goes on from JABFXD010001068.1 coordinate 3,318, forward strand.
ATGTGGTCGTTGTGGGCGTGGGTGCACACGATGGCCGTCAGGCGGCGCTCGCCCACCGCTTCGACGATCGCCTGGGCGTCATGGGCGGCGTCGATGACGATGACCTCGTGGTCGTCGCCGACGATCCACACGTTGTTGTCGACGTCCCAGGTGCCGCCGTCCAGGCTGAACTGGCCGGAGGTGACGAGGCGTTCGATGCGGGCGGCCATCAGAGCACCACCACCGAGCGCAGGACGTCGCCGTGGTGCATGCGCTCGAACGCCTTCTCCACGTCGGTGAGTTCAATGGTCTCGGTCACGAACGCCTCCAGGTCCAGGCGGCCTTGCAGATGCAGGTCGATCAGCATGGGGAAGTCGCGGCTGGGCAGGCAGTCGCCGTACCAGGAGGACTTCAGGGCGCCGCCACGGCCGAAGACGTCGAGCAGCGGCAGTTCCAGCTTCATCTCCGGGGTGGGCACGCCGACGAGGACGACGGTGCCGGCGAGGTCACGGGCGTAGAAGGCCTGCTTGTAGGTCTCCGGGCGGCCCACCGCCTCGATGACGACATCGGCGCCGAAACCGCCGGTCAGCTCGCGGATCGCCTCGACCGCGTCGGTCTCGCGCGAGTTGACCGTGTGGGTCGCGCCCATGGTGCGGGCCTTCTCCAGCTTGCGGTCGTCGATGTCCACCGCGATGATCCGCGCCGCGCCCGCGAGGTTCGACCCGGCGATCGCCGCGTCGCCGACGCCGCCGCAGCCGATGACGGCGACCGTGTCACCGCGGCCGACGTTCCCGGTGTTGATCGCGGCGCCGATGCCCGCCATCACCCCGCACCCGAGCAGGCCGGCGACCTGCGGGGAGACCGAGGGGTCGACCTTGGTGCACTGGCCGGCCGCGACCAGCGTCTTCTCGGCGAACGCGCCGATACCGAGGGCGGGCGACAGCTCGGTGCCGTCCGTCAACGTCATCCTCTGCTTGGCGTTGTGCGTGTTGAAGCAGTACTGCGGCCGACCGCGCAGACACGCCCGACACTGCCCGCACACCGCACGCCAGTTGAGGATCACGAAGTCACCGGGGGCCACGTCGGTGACGCCCTCCCCCACCGACTCCACCACGCCCGCGGCCTCGTGGCCCAGCAGGAAGGGGAAGTCGTCGCTGATGCCGCCCTGCTTGTAGTGCAGGTCGGTGTGGCACACCCCGCAGGCCTGGATCCGCACCACGGCCTCGCCCGGGCCCGGGTCGGGCACCACGATGGTCTCCACCCGGACCGGCTCGTCCTTGCCCGGTGCGATCACGCCGCGTACTTCCTGCGCCATGGTGGTGAAACCCTTCCGTCGGCCCTGTCCGTTCTCCCCTCGACCCTACGTGTAACCGATCAGTAACGGGACGGGACAAGGACGACGTCCGCGCGGTCGGCGGCCAGGGCGGCCGTCCGCGGTCGTGTAGAGCGGCCACGTCGAGCCCAGCGGTCGTACGCGTTCGAAACCGTCCCCGGCCGCGACACGGTGACCGCCGACTACCACCACAGCCTGCGCACGATCGAGCTGCACGTCCCGCGCATCCCCCTGCTGTCGGACACGACGGCCCGGCTGCATGCCGACGGCACGACACCTATCGCGAACTCGGTCCCGGCGAGGCCCTCACCGGCATGCCCGACGCGTGTCTGCCCCGCGCCGCCGGCCGGCCGCTGATGCTCTCCAGGACCCGGAACCGGCGCGCCCAGCACGCGGCGGCCGACGTAGCCTGAATGCTCCGACCGACTCCTGGGGAGCGCCGTGAGCATCGCAGAGCCCGAGCAGGCCACTCCCACCTGGCGGCTGCTGCTGGGATACGTACGGCCGCATCGGTGGACGCTGCTGCTGGGAGCCGTGCTCTCGCTGGTCACCGGCGCCACCGGGCTGCTGCTGCCGCTGGTGGCACGGGAGTTGATCGACGACCTGTCCCACGACCGCACCATCACCGGCGCGCTGCTCGTCATGTCGGCACTGGTGGTGGCCAACGCGGCGCTGGGAGCACTGGGTTCGTACGTGCTGCGGCGCACCGCGGAGTCGGTGGTGCTCGGGGCGCGGCGCGCGCTGTCGTCGTATCTGCTGCGGCTGCGCATCACGGCCGTGGACCGCACCGAACCCGGCGACCTGATGGCCCGCGTCACCTCC
>JABFXD010000519.1 GCA_013361925.1 Streptomyces sp.
GGCCGTTCACGGGCCGCCCGGCGCCTTGCGTGGGGACCCCTGGCTGGGACGGCATGGCGTCAGGTGGGCCCGGGGGACAGACCCGCGCCGTCGTCGCCCGGCGCGAGCGAGGAGTCGCCGGGGGGCAGGGTGTCGCCGACCGGCGGATCGATCACCGGGGACGCGCCGCCGCCGTCGGTCGGGCTCGGCGGCAAGGAGCAGTTCGGGTAGTCGCCCTGCTCCGGCGAGGGGCAGGCGCTGTCGATGCCGCCGATGCCGCCGTCGAGGCCGACCGAGATGCTGTCCCGGCCCGTGCCGTCCGACGGCGGCGCCACGCCCGGCACACCCGGGTCGCCGTCGGTCCCGCCGTCTCCACCGCCCCCGCCGCCCCCACCGGCTCCGTCGGTGCCGTCACTGCCGCCACCGACGCTGCCGTATCCGACGCCCGCGTCCGGAGACCCCCCGGACCCGGTCGCACCCGACGCCGGTCCGCCACCGCCCGGATCGTCCCCGCCGGCACCGGCCGACGCGCCGCACCCGGTGACCGCCCCGATGCCCAGCAGCACGGTCAGCCCGATCGCGGCGGCACGTCCACCCGATCGGGCCGGCCGGCCGCTCCGCACACACCGCACGCTCATGGTCCCCTCCCCCGAACGGGACGCCGCTTCGCGGGCACGCAGGCCGCGGCGAAGTCTTGAACGCAGGGTCCCACCGGAAGCGGCCATCGGCCGTCGGTTTTACGAAAAGGGGACGAAAGAGGTCGGAGGTGCCCGGAACCGGACTTGAACCGGTACGCCCGCGAGGGGCAGCGAGGTTTAAGCTCGCCGTGTCTGCATTCCACCATCCGGGCAGGCCATGGGCTCCGCGTCGAGGTTCCGAGCCTATCGGGATACGTCCCCCGAACAGCGGACGGGCGGACCGATGTTGTCTTATTTTATTGACGTCTGAGGGTGCATCAGCCCGTGGAACGAGCCATCCGCACTTGCCAATAGCCTTACGTGCGAGGCCCGGCCGCGCATGCGGAATGACGGAATTTCACCGCTTCAACCAGGGGGCTCCACCTGTTCTCGACGCGGCCTGCGCCCCGGAGCCGCGCCGTCATCCCCAGGTATGACATCACCGGGTGTGGTCAGACTCGAGTCGCCCTCCGGAACCGGAGCAGCGGGTGACTACAGGGCGTCAAAGCGCCGGAACGATGGTTCAGGAGTCCAGAACCCGTCGTCGTCCCGTCAGGAGCACCCACCCGTGACCACCACCCCCATCGCCGACCGGACCACCACCGTGGCCGCGCGCGCCACGGATCTGTCGAAGATCTACGGACAGGGCGAGACCCAGGTGGTCGCCCTCGACCGGGTCTCCGTCGAGTTCCGGCAGGCCGAGTTCACCGCGATCATGGGCCCGTCGGGCTCCGGCAAGTCGACGCTGATGCACTGCGTGGCCGGCCTCGACACCTTCTCGTCGGGCTCCGTGCGCATCGGCGACACCGAACTCGGCTCGCTCAAGGACAAGCAGCTCACCAAGTTGCGCCGGGACAAGATCGGCTTCATCTTCCAGGCGTTCAACCTGCTGCCGACCCTGACCGCGCTGGAGAACATCACGCTGCCGATGGACATCGCGGGCCGCAAGCCCGACAAGCAGTGGCTGGAGTCCGTGATCCAGATGGTCGGCCTCAAGGACCGGCTCTCGCACCGCCCCTCCCAGCTCTCCGGCGGCCAGCAGCAGCGCGTCGCCGTCGCCCGCGCCCTGGCCTCCCGGCCCGACATCATCTTCGGCGACGAGCCGACCGGAAACCTCGACTCCCGCTCCGGCGCGGAGGTGCTGGGCTTTCTCCGCAACTCCGTACGGGAGTTGGGGCAGACCGTGGTGATGGTGACCCACGACCCGGTCGCCGCCGCGTACGCCGACCGTGTCGTCTTCCTCGCCGACGGACGGATCGTCGACGAGATGTACCGGCCGACGGCGGACAACGTGCTCGATTTCATGAAGCAGTTCGACGCGAAGGGCCGTACCTCCTGATGTTCCGCACCGCCCTGCGCAACGTCCTCGCGCACAAGGCCCGGCTCCTGATGACCGTCCTCGCCGTGATGCTCGGCGTGGCCTTCGTCTCGGGGACGCTGGTCTTCACCAACACCATCTCGAACGCCTACCAGAACAGCTCGGCCAAGGGCTTCGACCAGGTCGACGTGGCCGTGCAGTCCGACTACCAGGAGAGCAAGGGCAACACGGTCGGCAAGGCGCCCGAACTGACCCAGGCGCTGCTGGACAGGAGTGCCAGGACCCCGGGGGCCGCGTCCGCCATCGGCGTGGTGAGCGGCTTCACCGCCATCGCCGACAAGGACGGCAAGCTCATCGGCGGCGGCTTCCAGTCGCAGGGCGGGAACTACTGGGGCGACAAGGACCCCCGGTACCCGCTCGTCGAGGGCGCGGCCCCCAGCGGCGCGGACCAGGTCGCCATCGACTCCGAGACCGCCGACCGCGCCGGGTACGAGGTCGGCGACAAGATCCGTATCTCCATCGACGGCCCGGTCCTCTCCCCCACCGTCACCGGCATCTTCACCACCGACGACGGCAATGTCGCGGCCGGCGGCAGCCTCGCCCTGTTCGACACGGCGACCGCGCAGAAGCTGTTCGGCAAGACCGGCACCTACGACGAGATCGATGTGAAGGCCGCCGCGGGCACCTCCCAGACGGCGCTGAAGGCCGCGCTCGACAAGTCGCTGCCGAGCGATGTCGTCGAGACCACCACCGGCAAGGAACTCGCCGACGACCAGGCCGAGTTGATCTCCTCGCAGATGTCCGGGCTGAAGCAGGGTCTGCTGGTCTTCGCCGGGATCGCGCTGTTCGTCGGCACGTTCATCATCGCCAACACCTTCACCATGCTGGTCGCCCAGCGCACCAAGGAGCTGGCGCTGCTGCGGGCCGTCGGTGCCTCGCGGCGCCAGGTGACCCGCTCGGTGCTCATCGAGGCGTTCGTCGTCGGCACCGTCGCCGGGGTCACCGGCCTGGTCGCCGGTGTCGGCATCGGCGCCGGGCTGCGGTCGCTGATGGGCACGCTCGGCGCGACCGTCCCGGACGGGCCGCTGATCATCTCCGGCTCCACGGTGGCCACCGCCCTCGCGGTCGGCGTCCTCATCACCATGCTCGCGGCCTGGCTGCCGGGCCGCCGGGCCGCGAAGATCCCGCCGGTCGCGGCGATGAGCAGCGTGCACGCGCAGGCCACCACCAAGTCGCTCGTCCTGCGCAACACGCTGGGCGCCCTGTTCGCGGGCGCCGGTGTCGCTGTCGTCCTCGCGGCGACCACCATGGACGGCTCGGACGGCCAGGCCCCGATGGGCCTCGGCGCGGTCCTCCTCATCATCGGCGTGTTCATCCTGACCCCGCTGCTGTCCCGACCGCTGATCGCCGCCGCGGCGCCGGTGCTGCGGATCTTCGGCACCGCGGGCAAGCTGGCCCGGCAGAACTCGGTCCGCAACCCCCGTCGTACGGCCGCCACCGCGTCCGCGCTGATGATCGGGCTGACCCTGATCACGGGCATGACGGTGATGGCGGGCAGCCTGCAGAAGTCGATCGACAAGATGGCGTCGTCGGCGATCCGCGCGGACTACATCGTGTCGATGGCGAACGGCAACGAACTGTCCACGGACGTCGACCGCAAGCTGAACGCCACGGACGGTGTCACCGTCACCAGCCCGCTGCGCAACGCGCCGTCCCGGATCGACGGCGAGACCGAGTACCTGACCGGGGTGAACGGCGCGGCGATCGCCGAGCTGACGAAGCTGAAGGTCGACAGCGGCCGCTTCGAGGTGGGCGGCGGCCGGGTGGTCGTCGACAGCGACACCGCCAAGTCCCGTGGCTGGACGGCCGGTTCGACGTTCACCGCGCACTACGAGGACGGCAAGGCACAGAAGCTCACCGTCTCCGCGGTGTACGAGGGCAACGAGCTCATCAGCGGCATCATGGTCGACAACAAGGGCCTGACCCCGCATCTGACCGACCCGGCCGACATGCAGGTCCTGGTGAAGACCGCCGACGGCGCCTCCGACGCCACGAAGGACCGGCTGGAGAAGGCCCTCGGCACCAACCCGGCCATCAAGGTCCAGAGCAAGCAGGACCTCTCCGACGACATCGCGCAGATGTTCACGCTGATGCTGAACATGCTCTACGGCCTGCTCGCCATGGCGGTGATCGTCGCGGTCCTCGGGGTCATCAACACCCTGGCCATGTCGGTCTTCGAGCGTTCGCAGGAGATCGGCATGCTCCGCGCGATCGGCCTGGACCGCAAGGGCGTCAAGCGGATGGTCCGCCTGGAGTCCCTGGTCATCTCCCTGTTCGGCGGTGTGCTGGGCATCGGCCTGGGCGTGTTCTTCGGCTGGGCGGCCGGTGAGCTGCTGGGCACGAAGATGGCGACGTACGAACTCGTCCTGCCCTGGACGCGGATGGGCGTCTTCCTGCTGGGCGCCGCGCTGGTCGGGGTCCTGGCGGCCCTGTGGCCGGCCCGGCGGGCGGCGCGGCTGAACATGCTGTCGGCCATCAAGGCCGAGTAGCCGTAGCGGATGGGGGCCCGTCACCGACAAGTGGCGGGCCCCTTGTGTCCGTTCAGTTCCAGGTGCGGGCCCGCAGGGGCATTCCGGAGGCGCCGGAGTCGGGCGCGCGGACGGCCAGGACCTGGTTGACGCCGATGCTGTTGCGTTCGAAGGCGAGGGCGCAGGCGGCCATGTAGAGGCGCCACACCCGGGCCCGGCCGGGGCCGGTGAGCCGTGCGGCGCGGGCCCAGTCGGCCTCCAGGCGGGCCACCCAACGGCGCAGGGTGAGACCGTAGTGCTCCCGGATCGACTCGACGTCCCGCACCTCGAACCCGGCGCGTTCGAGCTGGGTGACGGTGGTGCCGAGGGGGGCGAGCTCACCGTCGGGGAAGACGTAGGCGTCGATGAACTCGTCGACGTGGTACGTCGATTCGTCGCGCTGCGGGCGGCGGGCGATCTGGTGGTTGAGGAGCCGTCCGCCGGGCTTGAGCAGCGCGTACAGATCCTCGGCGTACTCCAGGTAGCGTTCGGCGCCGACGTGTTCGGCCATGCCGATGGAGGAGATCGCGTCGTAGGGTCCGTCGGTGACGTCCCGGTAGTCCTGGACGCGGATCTCGATCCGGTCGGTCAGGCCCTCGTCGGCGACGCTCTTGCGGGCGTAGGCGGCCTGCTCCTGGGAGAGGGTGACGCCGACGACGCGCACGCCGTGCTCGCGGGCGGCGTGGATGGCCATCGAGCCCCAGCCGCAGCCGACGTCGAGAAGCCGCTGACCGGGCGTCAGGGCGAGCTTGCGGCAGACGAGTTCGAGCTTGTCGCGCTGGGCGTCCTCAAGGGTGCTCTCCGGTGTCTCCCAGTAGGCGCACGAGTAGACCATCGACGGGCCGAGGACGATCTCGTAGAAGTCGTTGCCGACGTCGTAGTGGTGGCTGACG
>JABFXD010000167.1 GCA_013361925.1 Streptomyces sp.
GCGTCAGCTCAGGGACGCCAGGGCCTCGTTCCACGTGGTGGACGGGCGCATGACCGCGGCGGCCTTGGCCGGGTCGGGCTGGTAGTAGCCGCCGATGTCGGCCGGCTTGCCCTGGACGGCGTTCAGCTCGTCGACGATCTTCTGCTCGTTCGAGGCGAGGGTCTCGGCGAGCGGGGCGAAGGCCTTCGCGAGGTCGGCGTCCTCGGTCTGCGCGGCCAGCTCCTGCGCCCAGTACAGGGACAGGAAGAAGTGGCTGCCGCGGTTGTCGATGCCGCCGACGCGACGGGTCGGGGACTTGTCCTCGTTGAGGAAGGTCGCCGTGGCGCGGTCGAGGGTGTCGGCGAGGACCTTGGCCTTGGGGTTGTTCGTGGCCGTGGCGTACTGCTCCAGGGACGGGACCAGCGCGAAGAACTCGCCCAGCGAGTCCCAGCGCAGGTAGTCCTCCTTGACCAGCTGCTGGACGTGCTTCGGCGCGGAGCCGCCGGCGCCCGTCTCGAACAGGCCGCCGCCCGCCATCAGCGGGACGACCGACAGCATCTTGGCGCTGGTGCCCAGCTCCAGGATCGGGAAGAGGTCGGTCAGGTAGTCACGCAGCACGTTGCCGGTCACCGAGATGGTGTTCTCGCCGCGGCGGATGCGCTCCACCGACAGCTTGGTGGCCTCGACCGGAGCCAGGATGCGGATGTCCAGGCCCTCGGTGTCGTGCTCCGGCAGGTACGCGTTGACCTTGGCGATCAGGTTGGCGTCGTGCGCGCGGGTCTCGTCCAGCCAGAACACGGCCGGGTCGCCGGTGGCGCGGGCACGGGTGACGGCGAGCTTCACCCAGTCCTTGATCGGCGCGTCCTTGGTCTGGCAGGCGCGGAAGATGTCGCCCGCGGCGACCGGCTGCTCGATGAGGACGTTGCCGGCCTGGTCGACCAGACGGACCGTACCGGCCGTCGCGATCTCGAAGGTCTTGTCGTGGGAGCCGTACTCCTCGGCCTTCTGCGCCATCAGACCGACGTTCGGGACGGAGCCCATGGTCGACGGGTCGTAGGCGCCGTTGGCGCGGCAGTCGTCGACGACGACCTGGTAGACACCGGCGTACGAGGAGTCCGGGAGCACCGCGAGGGTGTCGGCCTCGGCGCCGTCCGGGCCCCACATGTGGCCGGAGGTGCGGATCATGGCCGGCATCGAGGCGTCGACGATGACGTCGGACGGCACGTGCAGGTTGGTGATGCCCTTGTCGGAGTCGACCATCGCGAGCGCCGGGCCCTCGGCGAGCTCGGCGTCGAAGGAGGCCTTGATCGCGTCACCCTCGGGAAGGGCGTCGAGGCCCTTGAGGATGCCGCCCAGACCGTCGTTCGGGGACAGGCCGGCGGCGGCGAGCGTGGCGCCGTACTGCTCGAAGGTCTTCGGGAAGAAGGCGCGGACCACGTGACCGAAGATGATCGGGTCGGAGACCTTCATCATCGTGGCCTTGAGGTGCACGGAGAACAGCACGCCCTGGGCCTTGGCCTCGGCGATCTGCGCGGTGAGGAACTCACGCAGCGCGGCCACGTGCAGCACGGACGCGTCGACGACCTCGCCCTCGAGGACCGGTACGGACTCGCGCAGGACCTTGGTCGTGCCGTCCTCGCCGACCAGCTCGATCTTCAGCGCGCCGGCCTCGGAGATCACGACGGACTTCTCGGTGGAGCGGAAGTCGTTCTGCCCCATGGTCGCGACGTTGGTCTTCGAGTCCGAGGACCAGGCGCCCATGCGGTGCGGGTGGGTCTTGGCGTAGTTCTTGACCGAGGCGGGGGCGCGACGGTCGGAGTTGCCCTCACGCAGGACCGGGTTGACCGCGGAGCCCTTGATCTTGTCGTAGCGGGCCTGGACGTCCCGCTCCTCGTCGGTCTTCGGGTCGTCGGGGTAGGCCGGCAGCGCGTAGCCCTGCGCCTGCAGCTCGGCGATCGCGGCCTTGAGCTGCGGGATCGACGCCGAGATGTTCGGCAGCTTGATGATGTTGGCCTCGGGCGTCTTCGCCAGCTCGCCCAGCTCGTGCAGGGCGTCCGGGATGCGCTGGTCCTCGGTCAGGTACTCCGGGAACACCGCGATGATGCGCCCGGCCAGCGAGATGTCCCGCGTCTCCACGGCGACCCCCGCCTGCGAGGCGTACGCCTGGACCACCGGCAGGAAGGAATACGTCGCCAGGGCCGGGGCCTCGTCAGTGTGCGTATAGATGATGGTCGAGTCAGTCACCGGGTGCTCCGCTCCACGTCTGCAACATTGCTCGACATCAAGATATCTCGTGATCGAGCCCGGCTCGACAGGGGTCCTCGCACACGCTCTCGGATTTTGTGTGCCCTCGCATGCAACCCCGGCACCCGATCTTGGAGTGAAGGAGGGTGATCACACTCATCCGACGGCCGGAACCGACCACCCCGGCCGCCCGAGCGAAAGCGGACCATGAGATATCGCACCAGAGTGACGGCGCCCGCCGCCCTGATCGGTACGGCCGCGGCACTGACCATCGGGGGAGTCCCGGCGCAGGCCGCCGTCGCGAGCGGCGTCCCCGGCGCGGAGACCCTGGGAGACCCCGTCTACCCGGACCTCGGCAACGACGGCTACCGCGTGTCGGCCTACCACCTGGATCTCGCCTACGACGCCACGACGAAGCTCGTCGACGCCACCGCCACCCTGCGGATCACCACCACCGAGGCCCTGACCCGCTTCTCCCTGGACGCGCTCGGCCTCGACATACGCACCGTGACCGTGGCCGGCAAGACGGCGGCCTTCGAGCAGACCGGCGAGAAGCTGCGGATCACCCCCGCCCGCTGTCTGCCGCCCCGGCGCCGGGTCACCGTCACCGTGACGTACTCCGCCGACCCGCGCCGCACCCTCGCGCACACCGCCTGGGTGCCCACGCCGGACGGCTTCGCGGTCTGCCCCCAGCCGAACTCGGCGCACACCGTCTTCCCGTGCAACGACCACCCGGTGGACAAGGCGGACTTCACCTTCCGGATCACCGTCCCCACGGGTCTGAAGGGCGTCGCGAGCGGCTCCCTGACGGGCACCGAGGACCTCGGCGACGGGCGGACCGCGTACAGCTACCGCTCCCGTGAGCCGATAGCCACCGAGCTGGTCCAGATCACGGTCGGCGACTACGTCGTCAAGGACCGCCAGGGCCCGAACGGGCTGCCCCTCCGTGATGTCGTCCCCACCGCCCGCGCCGAGGCCCTGGAGCCCGCCCTCGCACTCACCCCGAACCTGGTGAGCTGGATCGAGCAGCGCCTCGGCGCCTACCCGTTCGAGACGTACGGCCTGCTGCCGTGCAACAACGACTCCTCGACGGCCTTCGACTTCACGGGCCTGGAGACCCAGACCCTGACCCTCTACAAGCCGAACTACCTGCTCCAGGCCGAGCCGAAGATCGGCTCGCACATGATGCACGAGCTGGTCCACTCCTACTTCGGCAACAGCGTCAGCCCCGCCACCTGGGCCGACCTGTGGATCAACGAGGGCCACGCCGACTTCTACGGGCTGCTCTACCGCTACGAGCGCGGCTGGGCCGACTCGATCGGCCTGACCACCATGGAAGCCCGGATGAAGGACACCTACGCCAAGGGCGACCAGTGGCGCCAGAGCTCCGGCCCGGTCGCCGCCCCGAACGAGGCCAACCTCTTCGACAACCAGCGCTACCTCGGCGGCGTCCTCGTCCTGTACGCGCTGCGCCAGCAGGTCGGCGAGACGGTCTTCGCCACCATCGAGCGCACCTTCCTGGACCGCTTCCGCAACTCCTCGGCGTCGACCGCCGACTACATCGCCGTCGCCTCCGAGATCTCCGGCTCGGACCAGTCCGGCTTCCTGCGGGACTGGCTCTACGGCACGAAGACCCCGCGCATGCCCGGCCACCCGGACTGGACGGTGACGCCGGTCAGTTCGTCGCTGCGCCGACCGCAGAGCCGGCCGAGCGGCCACCACGACAACTCGGCCACGCTCTGAGGCGCGTATAGCACAAGGCGTCCCGGTTGGGTCGGGTTCGTGTCAACTTGAGGGTCCTAGGGGCGAGTTGGTGCCACGATGAGGCATCGATCGGGGGACCCATGGAAGACGACACGACGGTCGGCCCGCCCGGACAGCCACCGGCCCCGTCCAGGGACCGCACGGTCCACGGGGCGGTCATCGGCGGCGCGTGCACCATCGTCGCCGCGCTGATCGGATACCTCGGCCTGCCGGCGGTGGCGACACCTCCGACGGCGAGCGTGCCGACGCGCACGGAGACGGTGACGACCCGGGTGACGGTCACGGCGACCGTCACCCGGGAACCGGACCGGAAGGGGGCGGCCACGACCCCCGCAGTGACCTCCGGCGGCGGGGAGCCGACCTCGCTCCCGTCCTCGGAGGGCTGGACGCCCGAGCTCAGCGACTCGCTGACGCTGGAGGCCACCTGGACCAACTTCGACCGGTTCCCGCCGGCCCAGGGGAGCGGGACGGACGTCCAGGTCGTCGGCTTCGTGGGCGGCGTCTACCTCAAGGCGTGGCAGACGCACACCATGGCGGTGGTCCCGGCGGGCGCGGCCCCTCCCACATCGACCTCTCCCAGGGGCCGCGACACCAGCAGCGCTGCGGCGGACGTGGTCGTCTGGGCGGGCCCCGACACACCCGCCTGAGCGGCGGGCCGACGGAACGGGGGAATCGGATGACCGTGGAGAGCGGTGGAGCATGGCGTGCACTCGTCGTGGCGGGTGCGCTGGTCGTGGTCCTCGGTGGCTGCGGCGGACCTGACGGGCAGGCCTCGGCGGCGAGATCACCGAGCGGGGCCGCCGGAACGGGTGTCGGCCGCAGTGCTTCGCCGACGTCCTCGCTCCCGGACCCGCAGGAGAAGGTCTACGTCGTGTTCGGCCCCGCCGACCCGCAGGACGCGCAAGCGTTGGAGGAGACCGCCGCGCTGATGCGGCGGCGCGCCCAGGACGCGGGATTGGTAGGCGTCGACGTCCGGGTCGCGGGGGAGGGTTCGGACGCGACGATCACTGTCTCGGGCCGGGGGAGCCAGCAGGACGGGCTCCGGACGCTGGGCCGGACGGCGCGGCTGGACTTCCGGCCCGTGCTGGCGACCGCGCCGGTCGAGAGATCGGCCTGTACCCGACCCGACGTGACGTCCGCGCCGGAACAGCCGCTCACCGCCTGCGAGAAGAAGCAGGACGGCAGCCACTACACGTACTCCCTCGACACCGTCGCGGTCCCCGGCACCGACGTGGCCGACGCGGAGGCGGTCCATGACGAGCAGACACGACAAGGCTGGCTCGTACGGCTGCGGTTCACCGCCGCCGGAGCCGAGAAGTTCACCGATGTCACCGGACGGCTCGCCCAACAGCAGAGCCCCGCCAACCAGTTCGCGATCGTTCTCGACGGGACCGTGCTGTCCGCCCCGTCCGTCGCCCAGGCGATCACCGGCGGA
>JABFXD010000731.1 GCA_013361925.1 Streptomyces sp.
GGGACAGGGCCTGGATGTCGAGCAGCGCCACGCCCTCCTCCTCGGCCAGCGCCCGCATCGCCGCCGGGTAGTCGCCGTGGGTCGGCAAGGCGTTGCCGGCCGCGTCGAACTTCCGGCGCTCGACGGAAGTGGCGAGGACGGGCCGGGCACCATGGGCGCGGGCGCCGTCGATGTACAGCCGCAGATAGTCCTGGTACGTCGTCCAGGGCTCGGTGTACCGGGTCGGGTCGGCGGACTTCTCGTCGTTGTGCCCGAACTGGATGAGGAGGAAGTCGCCGGGCTGAAGGGCGTCGAGGATGACGTCCAATCGCCCCTCGTCGACGAAACTCTTCGAACTCCGCCCGTTCACCGCGTGATTGGCGACGGGCCGGTCCTTGTGCAGAAAGAAGGGAAGTGCCATGCCCCACCCGGTCTCGGGGGCGGCGTCGGCGTATTTCTGGGCGGCGGTGGAATCACCGGCGATGTAGAGAGTGCGCTTGCGGGATGACGCGGCCTGAGCGGTGCCGGTGGCCGCGAAGGCGGCAGGAACGGCGGCGAGGGCCGCTGCCGTGACCTGACGGCGCGAAATTGACATGCGATGCCCTTCTTACCCTAGGGGCGCGGGGAACTGCGCGACCAGCCACAACGGCCCCGCAGTCCCCCACGGACAGAAACCACCCGAGCTCTGGGAAGAAATCAGCCCTTCTGCGAATTCCACTCCGCCTGGGCGTCGTTCAGCTGATCGGCCAGCGTGTCCAGGAAGTCCTTCGCGCTCATCTTCCCGAGCAGCACCTTCTGGAAGTTCGGCTCGTTGTCGGCCTTGGAGATGGTGCCCCAGTCGGGCAGGTAGTACGGCAGCTGAACGATCGTGGTCGACCCGTCGGTCAGCGCGGCGGCGGCCAGCTTCGTGGGCTCCGCCTTCGAGATCCACGCATCCGTCGCGGCCTCGTTGTTGGCCGGCACCTGGCCCGCCGACTCGTTGAACTTCGAGTTCTCCGCGTGCGAGACGGCGAACTCGATGAACTTCCAGGCCGCTTCCTTGTTCTTGGAGCTCTTGAACAGGCCGATGCCGTCAACGGGGTTGGACACCTGAACCCGCTTGCCGGACGCACCGGTTGGCTGCGGAATACCGCGGAACTTCTCGGCGCCGAGCGACTTCACGTGGTCCTGGTAGGAGCCCAGGTTGTGGTTGAGCATTCCGATCGTGCCGGAATCCCACTGGGCGACCATCTTGGTGAAGTCGTTGTTGAGGTCGGCGGACGGGGTGTCCTTCTTGTAGAGCGCGGCGTACTTCTTCAGCGCCTCGACGTTCTTCGGGTCGTTGACGGTGGTCTTGTCACCGTTCCAGAAGGACGTGATGCCGCTCTGTCCGTACATCGCGTCCAGCGCCTGGGCGATGGAACCGGCGCCACCGCGGATGGTGTAACCGAACTCGTTCTTCTTGGCGTCGGTGAGCTTGTCCGCCGCCGCGTAGAACTTGTCCCAGGTCGTCGGCTCGTCCAGGCCCGCCTTCTCGAACAGGTCGGTGCGGTAGTAGAGCACGCCGTTGTTCGCGGAGGTCGGCACCGAGTACAGCGTGTCGTCGACGCCTCCGGCGGCCTTCAGCGAGGTGACCATGTCCTCGTTGAGCTTGCCGTTGAGCGAGGACTTGGCGAGCCGGTCGTCGACCGGCTCAAGGACCTTCTGGGCGGAGAAGCTGGCGATCATCGCCGCGCCGACACCGCCGACGTCCGGCAGACCGCCGCCCTGGATGGCGGTCTCGACCTTGGACTGGTAGTCCGCGGAGGGGATGCCGACGTACTCGACGTCGATGTCCGGGTTGGCCTTCTCGAAGTCGGCGATGATCGCCTTCCAGGCGTCGGTGCGGACACCGCCGTTGTTGTCCCAGAAGACGATCTTGCCCTTGCCGCTGCCCTCGTCGCCCTTGTCGCCGCCGGTGCCGCTGCCGTCGTCACCGCAGGCGGTGGCGGTCAGGGCGAGGACGGAGCCCAGGGCGACGGCCACGGCGGCGCGCCTGCTTCTGCGGATGTTGATCTTCATGGGTCGGCTCTCTTCTTCTGGATCAAACACTTCTTCGACCGGGTGGAGCTGTGAAGTTGTGACGCTGTGAGGTGGTGGCGCTGTGAAGTCGTGGAGCTATGAAGTTGTGGGGGTCAGTGGCGGGTGTACGGCGCCCAGCCGTCGCTTCCCGCGAGGTAGTCGGCGACGGTGTGGGCGCGGGCGTCCTCGTCGCTCATCTGCGGCCGGTCCGCGGTGACCTCGGCGCCGGCGCCGTGGTTGCGGTACTCGGTGAAGCGGGCGTCCTTCCACGAGAAGCCGCTCATGTCGGTCCACGGCGCGGACTTCACCGCCGCGGGCAGTTCGGTGTCGCGGATCAACACCTGGGCGACGGCCTCCGGTTCACCGCCCGGGTGCCACGGCCGGCCCAGGTGGAAGGACTGGTCCGGCGCGTCGCTCACGACCTTCGACCGGGTGATCAGGAAGCCGTAGGGGTTCCCGGTCCAGGTCGAAGCGGCCGTCAGATAGCCGTTGTTGGTGGTCGAGCCCCGGCTCAGCAACTTGATCACCGAGCGCTCGATCACCGTGGTGGCCCGTCCGTAGACGAAGTCGACGTCGCCCTCGATGTAGGAGTCGCGGACGTAGACCCGGCTGACGGTGGTCAGCTTGGGGCTGTCGGTCATCAGGGTGTCCTGGTTGCCCAGGAAGGCCGTGTCCTCGAAGACGATCCGGTCGCCGGTCGTCTTCATCGCGAGGGCCTGCTCGCCGTTCAGCTCGACCGCGGCCTCGTCGAAGTCGTTGCTGAAGGTGAGGTGGCGTGCCGTGACGTCGTTCGCGGCGATCCGCACGGTGGCGCTGCCGGTCGAACCGCCGTACGCGGCGGGTGTGTCGTAGACGATGACGGTGTCGGCGCGATCTTGTCCAGTCCCCTGCAACACAATGTTCGGCTTGGTCGCGGGGATGTACACCTTGGCTCGATGGGTACCGGGCGCGATGGCGACGGTGACGGGCACGGCGTTGCCATCGGGAACGGCGTCCACGGCGGCCTGCACGGTCGGGTAGTCGGCCGGGACGTGAAGGGTCACGCCGATCTGCCGCTGCGGCCCGGAGAACCGCGTCACGAGCGCCGGCACCGCGGCGGCCGGGTCCAGGCGGTAGTCGTAGAACTCCCGCGGGTCAAAGGCCGTGCCCCACGCGTCCGTCCGCCCGGTGGTGTTCCGCAGGATCGACCCGCGCTGCACCAACTCGGCGGTGGCGTCGGCCTGGTAGGGGTGCTGGACGCCGTCGTAGAAGCTGTTCTCGATGACCATCTTGGTCTTGCCGCGCGCCCAGTTCCCGTACGTCCACACCGGGTCGCCGTCCTTGACCTGCGAGGACAGGTAGTTGTTGTACAGGTGGGCGTAGGCGAGGTTGTCCGCCGAGGGGTTGCGCTGCTTGGTGCCGTGGAACCAGTTGTGGTCGATCGTCATCTCGGTCAGGACGTTGGTGGTCCAGCCGATCCCGAACGCCTTGTTGTGGTTCGTGAACTGGTTGTAGGAGACGGTGATGTACCGGCTGTCCTTGCGGATGTCGAGCAGCCCGTCGCCCATGTGCGTGAAGCGGTTGTGGTCGATCCAGACGTGGTCGACGGTGTCCATCTGGATCGCGTCGAAGTCGGTCGTCTTGCCGTCCCAGTCGCCCTCGACATAGCTGTCGCGAATGGTCAGGTTGCGGATGATGACGTTGCTGGTACCGGGGTTGAGGTGCAGTTCGCCGTGGACGATCTCACCGGTGTCACCGACGCCGATGACCGTCTTGTTCGAGGCCACGACGATGTCCGAGCCGAAGGGCTCGACGGCTATCGACCCGGCCACCCTGATGACGTACGGCTCCTCGGCCGCCGCGTACTTGGCGAGCGAGGCCTGGTCCGTGACCGTCACGACCTTGCCGCCGGCCCCGCCGGTGGTACCACCGGCGAGCGAGGCGAAACCGTGCGGCCGGTCGGTCCACCGGGAGGCGGCGGCCGGGGCCTTCTCAGGAGAAGGCGCGTCGGCTCGCGCCTGCCCCACCGCCCCGAGTCCCAGCGCGGCGACGAGGCCGAGCACGGCGGCCAGCACCCTGCCCTGACCGGCTCCCGGTCTCGGCAAGCGCTTGCCCTGGAGTTGCGTCATTGCGGCTCCCAAAAGGCGTCCGTACGAGGTGAGTTACAGAGAAGTGATCCTGAACCGAGTGAAGGTTGCCGCGCCGGCGTGACCGTTTCCGGTGGGTGCGAGGGCGACGAGGCCGAGCAGGGCGCCCACCCAGCGCCAGGGGGTGGCGGCGAAGACGGGACCCGAGGGGTGCGGGCCGTCGCCGACGTCGTAGGAGAAACGGCAGCGGGCGCCCGCGCCGATCTCGATCCGCAGCCGTACCCGTCCTTCGGGGGCGGGTCGGGGGTGGTCGGCGTCGCGTTCGCGCTCGGCGACACCTTCGGCGAACCGGTGCACGACCTGGACCGTGCCGTCGGCGTCGCGTTCGAGGCCGATCCAGGTGAACGCGTCACCCAGGACCGCGAGTCCGGCCCGGGCGCCCGGTTCCTCGCTGTCGAGGCGGAGTTCGACCTCGACGGCGGACGGTGTGCCGGGCAGCCGCTGGGTGAGGACGTTCGGCAGCTTGCGCAGGTCGTGCGCGTCGGCCGAGCGGACACAGGTCAGCCGGAGGCCGTCACCCGAGTGCTGGGTGGCCCAGCCGTCCTGCGGGTTGGCGGTCCAGCTCCACTGGCGGCCGAAGCGTCCGCCGGGGAAGTCGTCGTCGGTGGCGGGCGCGGCGGGCGGCTGCGGCGGCAGATCGGGCTTCCTGTGTACGGCGACGGGGGCGCCCTCGTCGCCGAGGACCGGCCAGCCGTCCGCGCCCCAGCGCATCGGCTGGAGGTGGACGACCCTGCCGTAGGCGCCGCGCTGCTGGAAGTGCAGGAACCAGTCCTCCCCGGACGGGGTGCGCACCCAGCCGCCCTGGTGGGGGCCGTTGACGTCGGTGTCCTTCTGCTCCAGGACGATGCGCTCCTCGTACGGCCCGAAGAAGCCGCGCGAGCGGAAGGCGCCCTGCCAGCCGGTCTCCACTCCCCCGGCGGGGGCGAGGATCCAGAACCAGCCGTCGTGCCGGTAGAGCTTGGGGCCTTCGAGGGTGAACCAGCCGGGTATCCGGTCGCCGTCGACGATGACCTTGCCCTCGTCGAGGAGTTCGGTGCCGTCGGGGCGCATCCGGTGACCGGTGAGCCGGTTCTTGACGCCGGAGCGGGACTTGGCCCAGCCGTGCACGAGGTACGCCTCGCCGGTCTCCTCGTCCCACAGGGGGCAGGCGTCGATCAGGCCCTTGCCCACCTTGAGGAGGTGCGGTCGGGTCCAAGGGCCCCTGATCCCAGGGGCGTTGATCTGGAAGATGCCCTGGTCGGGGTCGCCCCAGAAGATCCAGAAGCGTTCGTCG
>JABFXD010000896.1 GCA_013361925.1 Streptomyces sp.
GGTGCGGCCGGGCGGCGTGGTGGCCGCCTATGTGTGGGACTACGCCGAGGGCATGGGTTTCCTGCGCCACTTCTGGGCCGCCGCCACCGCGGTCGACCCGTCGGCCGGGGCCCACGACGAGAGCCGGCGCTTCCCGCTCTGCCGACCGTCCGCACTGCGCGCCCTGTGGAGCGAGGCGGGGCTGACCGACGTCACGGTCGCACCGGTCGAGATCCCGACCCTGTTCGCCCACTTCGACGATCTGTGGACCCCGTTCCTTTCCGGCCAGGGCCCGGCCCCCGGCTATGTCGCCGCCCTCTCCCCCGACCGCCGCGAGCAGCTGCGCCGGGCGCTGCGCGAACGGGTGCCGGCGCGGGCCGACGGGACGATCCCGCTGACGGCTCGCGCCTGGGCGGTACAGGGGCGCAGGGCCACGCCGTCAGCGAGCCGGGCGGGCCGGACGCGTCGGTGACGCACCCGCAGAGAGGTCTCCAGGCCGTCCTCCAGGTACGCGGCGTACCGCCGCAGCGCCGCCGGTTCGTTCTGGTCGTCCGCGAGTTCGGACTCGATCCAGGCGTGGACCTGTGCGCGTCCGGCCACCACTCGCGCACCGCCCGCGGTGTCCAGTGCCGGGCCCGGGCCATCCGCACCAGCCCCGCCACCTCACCGGGGTCGGCGGGCTGACGGTGGACGACCTCATGGCGCACGTCACTGGAGAGCACGTGCTCGGGCAGGTAGTACGGACCGATGAGGCCGTCGTCGGTCCCCGCCTGGAACGGCCCGGGCACGTTGAGCCCGTCCGCTCCGCTTCGCGCGGGCCGTCAGGGATGCCGTAGCAGTGCGCAGACGAGGTTCTCCTCCAACTCGCGCATCCGCTCCACCTGGGCGGGGTCCGTCGCCTTGTTGATCTGCGTGGTGGCGGAGAACGTCAGCGAGCGGCGGCCGTCCGGGCTGGCCGCGACGAGCTGGGTGTAGCCGAGGGTGTTGCCGGTGTGGCCGTACACGGCACCGCACCGGGTGTCGTACCGGAAGAGCGCGAGGCCCGCCCGGTTGTGTCCGGGCCCGGCGGGCTCGGAGGCGCCCTCGATCCATCGGCGCTGCGCGTGGATCATGCGTCCGCCGAAGAGCGCGCCGCCGACGTAGCCGCGGACGAAGCGGTTCATGTCGGCCGGCGTGGAGACGATGCCTCCGGAGGCCCACACACCGGACATGCCCAGGACCTCGCTGACGTCCTCCGGTGCGGCCGGCGGGTCCACGGCGTAGCCGTGCATGTACGGCTTCGGCATCCGGTAGCCCTGCGGGAGGCTGGTGCGGTGGAGGCCGAGCGGCCGGTAGACGAGTTCACGCAGGAGGCTTTCGTACCGGGTCCCGGTCGCCGCCTCCGCCATCAGCGCCACGGCGATGTTGTCCGAGTTGGAGTACTGGTAGCGGCTGCCGGGGGCGAAGCGGAGCGGCTTGTCGGCCACGTAGTCGAGCAGGCGGCGGGAGTCGAAGTGGTGCCGTGGGTCGGCGCGGATCTCGTCCCGGAACGCGGTGCTCTCCGAGTAGTCCGGCAGCCCGCTGGTGTGCTGGAGCAGCTGGCGCAGGGTCACCGCGCCCCAGGCGGCGGGCAGCCGGGGCAGCCGGTGGGCCAGGGTGTCGTCCAGGTCGAGGGCGCCGCGGTCGGCCAGTGCCAGGGCGACGGCCCCGCTGTAGGCCTTCGCCGTACTGGCGATGCGCATGTGGTCGTCGGGGCGGGGCGGGCGGCCGGTGCGGAGGTCGGCGGCGCCGGCGGTGAGGACGTGGGTCTTCCTGCCGTAGTCGAGGACGGCGATGACGGCGGGCGGGCCGCCGGGGCTGTGGACGAACCGGTCGAGCTGCTCCTGGAGTCGGTGGTCGTCGCCGCCTCGCGGGGCGGCGGACGCGGGGCCGGCGGCGGTGACGGGGGTCAGTACGGCCACGCAGAGCGCGGCGACGGAGGCGGCGCGCAGGGCGGAGGACAGAGGCATCAAGGGCTCCCGGGGGTGGGCTGGACTGCGGTCCAGCCTGTCCGGCCCCACCCGTGACCTGCCCCTTGTGCTGCTGCATCCGGCCCAGTCGGTCTCCGCCCCGCCGTCTCACAGCCGTACGACGATCAACGCCGTGTCGTCCGTCGCTCCTTCCGGCGGCAGCAGCTCCAGCAGCACCGCGTCCGCCATCGGTTCCGGTTCGGCCTTGCGGTGCCGGGTCAGGGAGTCCGCGAGCCGGTCGAGGCCGGTGTCGATGTCCTCGTGGCGGCGCTCGACCAGTCCGTCGGTGTAGAGGACCAGCGTGTCGCCCGCGCTGAAGCCGGCCGTCGCCTCGGGGCGCGGGACCGGGTCGGGGCTGGCGTCGAGCGGTGGATCGGTGGCCCCGTCGAGGAACTCCACCCGGCCGTCGGCGTGGACGAGGGCCGGCGGGAGATGGCCGGCGCTGCTGTAGGTGATCGTGCGGGCGTCGAAGTCGACGAAGGTGGTGACCACCGTCGCGGACTCGGCGCCGGGGACGACGTTGGCGTACCGGCCGAGGACGTCGAGGGCCTGCGCGGGCCCGTCGGCGACCCGGGATGCGGCGCTCAGCGCACTGCGCAGCTGGCCCATCACGCAGGACGCGGCCAGTCCGTGCCCCACCACGTCGCCGACCGCCACGCAGATGCGGTCGCCGCCGATCCGGTCCACGAGGTCGTACCAGTCGCCGCAGACGTTCAGCGCGCCGACGGCGGGCCGGTAGCGTACGGCCGCCCGGTGGTCGCGCACCTGGCGCGGCGCGGGGAGCATCGCCTCCTGGAGGGCGAGGGCGACCTCGCGCTCGCGCGCGTGGGCCTTTCTCAGCCGCTCGTTGACCTCCTGCAACTCCCTGGCGCGGATGTACAGTTCGGCCTCCAGCGCCCGGGCCCGGGTGCCGACGGGGCCGCCGCGGTCTCGGATGAACTCGGTGACCTCCTCGACCCGGTGCACGAGCAGGACGACCTCGCCGTCCGGGCCGAACACGGGGGCGTTGACCGGGCTCCAGTAACGCTCCTCCCACTGTCCCGGCTCCTCCAGGGAGTGCACGTCGTAGCGCTGCACGGCCATGGTGTCGCGCTCACCGGTGGCCAGGACGCGCTGGAGGGAGGCCGCGAGGTTGCGCATGCCGGAGGCGGCCGGGTCGCCGGGGTTGTCGGGGAAGACGTCGAAGAGGTAGTGGCCGACGAGCTGTTCCCGGCTGCGTCCGGACATGCGGACGAACTCCTCGTTGGCGTCCACGTACACCAGCTCGGGGGTCAGCACCGCCACCATGCCGGGCAGCGCCTGGAACACCGCTGCGTAGTCCATCCCAGCGTCCGCCATGGCTCTGCCGCCTCACTGCCGATATCGCCTCACTTCCCACGATATGAGCCACGGCCGCCCTTTCCCCGCCGACCGCGCGCTCCGCCCCAGCCTTCGCCCGGGAAATTCGGTTGCCCGCGGCCCCTTGCCCGGCGCTAGATTCCGCCCATGGCAGACATCCAGGGCTCGTACGACGATCTGTTCACGGCCGTGCCGGGCGCGCTGGCCGCTTTCCTCGACGAGGGGGATGCCGGCGGCTCGGCCGCGGTCTTCGTGGACGGCGAGGCCGTGGTGGACGTGTGGGGCGGGTACGCGGACGCCGCCCGGACCAGGCCGTGGGAGCGTGACACCGTCGTGAACGTCTTCTCGGTGACCAAGACGATGACGGCCCTCGCCGCCCTGGTCCTGGTGGACCGGGGCGAGCTCGACCTGGACGCGCCCGTGGCCCGGTACTGGCCGGAGTTCGCCGCCGCGGGCAAGGACAAGGTGCTCGTACGGCATCTGCTGTCGCACACCGCGGGGCTGCCCGACTACGACGGGCCCCTCGCCGAGATCTACGACTGGCCCGCCGTCACGGCCCGGCTCGCGGCGCTGGCCCCGCAGTGGGAGCCGGGAACCGCGGCCGGCTACCACTCCCTCACCCAGGGCTTCCTGGTGGGCGAGGTGGTCCGCCGGATCACGGGCCGCACCCTGGGCACGTTCTTCGCCGAGGAGGTCGCCGGGCCCCTCGGCGCGGACTTCCGGATCGGTCTGGGCCCCCGGGACGACCACCGCGTGGCGCTCGCCGTCCCGCCGCCCGCGCACGACGAGGACTACACGGCGAGCGCCCCGAACGCGGACCCGAAGCCCGCCACCCCGACCGCGCTGCGGGTCCGGGACGCCAACAGCCTCGCCTGGCGCCGCGCCGAGATCCCCGCGGCGAACGGCTACGGCAACGCCCGGTCCGTCGCCCTCGTGCAGTCGGCGATGGCGTGCGGGGGCACGGTCGGCGGGGTGCGGCTGCTGTCCCCGGCAGGGTGCGCAAGGGCGTGGGAGGAGCAGTTCGACGGCGCGGACCGCACCCTCGGCATGCCGATGCGCTGGGGCCTGGGCTACGGCCTCTTCGGCACGACGTACGGCTGGGGCGGGTGGGGCGGATCCCTCGTCATGGTCGATCCCGAGGCCCGGATGGCGGTGGCGTACGTGACCCATCAGATGCGGGAGCCGGCGGACGACCAGCGGGGCCTGGAGATCGTGTCGGCGGCCTACGAGGGGCTCCAGGGGCCGCGCCCCTGACACCGCGTGCCACTCTCGTCCCTGGCCGCCGTCCGGGTGCGCCGCACGCGTCCCGTGGCGCATTCTTGCTGTGTCGCCCGAGCGGCGGCACAGCGACGAGGCAGGGCCGATGACTGGGAGCGGCGAGGACGCGCACCGGACGCCGGGACCGCTGGCCGCACTGCTGATCGACGCCTCGACGGAGGCGATCGGCGCGGCCGGGGGGCACGCCGGCGGTATCTACCTGCGCTCGCACACCCCGGGGATGCTGCGACTGGCCGTTCTCGCCGGGCTGCCGGGGCCGCTGTTCCGGCCCTGGTGGCGGCTGCACGCCGACCGGCCGTTCCCCGTCGCCGACGCCTACCGGCTCGGGGTGCACGTGGTGCTGCCGAACGCCACGGAGACGATGCGCCGCTATCCGCAGTTCGCGGCGGGGCTGCCGTTCCAGTTCGGTTCGCTGTACGTGCCGGTCGTGGGCGCCTCGTCGACGTACGGCGTCCTGACCGTGCTGCGGCCCGCGGCGGCCGACGCGGCCGAGGTGCTGACCGCGCGGGAGCGGCTGACGCGGGTCGCCGAGGAACTCGCCGCCCAGCTGGAGGGCCACCAGGGACCGGTCGCCTGGGACGGCGAGCCCCTGTGCGTGCGGCCTCCGACCGCGCACCCGTCCGTGGGGCGGCTCGGCCGGTTCGCCTGGGATCCGGCGACCGGCGTGGTCACCGCCGACGCGCCGCTGCACGCCCTGCTGGGGGTGGCGCCGACGGAGTTCACCGGCACCGTACGGGCACTCGCGGACGCGGTCTCCCCCGTGGACGCGGAGCGGGTGCTGGCCGCGCTCCAGGAGACCGCCGCGAACCGGCCGCCTCCGTCGCTG
>JABFXD010000795.1 GCA_013361925.1 Streptomyces sp.
ACGCTGCCGTCGGCGTTGGTCACCGCGCGGCTGCGCATGAGGCCGTACGGGTCGGCGACGTCCACGCTCTCCTGGGCGTGCAGCCCGAGCACACTGCGGTGGAAGAGCGCCGCCTCGTCGAACTGGTGCCAGGGCTGGACGAGAGCGAGGTGGTCGATGCCCCGTACGCCGCCCATGTCCCTGGAGTCCGCCACCTCCTCGAAGTCCGCCCGCCAGTTGGGCAGTTCGGGGCGGTCCGTCGCGCAGAAGAACAGCTCCGTGCCGTCCGGCGCCGCCACCGCGTCCAGCGGAGCGTCCTGTGCCGCCCGCCTGCGCGGCAGCACCGGTGCGAGGAGCGCCTCCGCCCGCAGGGCCGCTCCCACCGGGTCCGGCGACTCCAGACCGATCGCGGCGAGGCCGGTACCGTCCCGGCGCCCGGCCGGTCCCGTGTTGACCAGCAGCCGTGCCTCGCCCTGCTGCCACAGGTCCACCGGCTTGCTGCGGTGCCGTGCGGTACGCGCGAAGCCGAGCGCCCCGAGCAGCGCGGCGACCGGTTCGGCGTCCGGCGTGACCAGTTCGGCGAAGGCCACGCCGGTGGGCACGACGGGTGCGGGCGGGGTCGTGACGCCGACCGTCTCCTGCAACAGCAGGAGCGAACGGTGCGCGTCCACCGCCGTCGGGCCCGCCTCGGCCTGCCGGTAGACGTCGTTGAAGACCTCCAGCGACAAGGGTCCCGCGTACCCCGTGTGCAGGACGCGGCGGACCAGGGCCGCGACGTCGAAGCCGCCCTGGCCGGGGAAGCAGCGGTAGTGGCGGCTCCACTGGAGGACGTCCATGGCGAGCAGCGGGGCGTCCGCGAGCTGGAGGAAGAAGATCTTCTCGCCGGGGATGTCCTCGATGCCCTTGGGGTCGCTGCCGCGGGACAGGATGTGGAAGCTGTCCAGGCAGGTGCCGAGCGCGGGGTGGTCCGCCGCCTCGACGATGTTCCAGGCGTGGTCGTACGTGCTGACGTGGCGGCCCCAGGCGAGTGCCTCGTAGGCGACGCGGATGCCGGACTCCTGGGCCAGCGCGGCCAGTTCGCTCAGCTGCTCGGCGGCCAGCGCGTCGTCGTCCACGGCCAGCGGGTGGACGCTGGAGCAGACGAGGACCGTGTCGGCGCCGAGTCGGCCCATCAGCTCGAACTTGTGCCGGGCCCGGCGCAGGTTCGCGGCGAACACCTCGGCCGGTACCGCCTCCATGTCCCGCATCGGCTGGTACAGGTCGACGGTCAGCCCGAGGTCGGCGCAGCGCGCCCGGACCTCCTCCGGGGTGAGCGGGCTGGCGAGGAGGTCGTTCTCGAAGATCTCCACCCCGTCGAAGCCGGCCCGGGAGGCGGCGGTGAGCTTCTCGGTGAGGGAACCGCTGAGGGAGACGGTGGCGATGGACGTACGCACGGCGGTACCTCTTCCTACTTCGGTGCGCTGACGGCACCCGCCAGTTCCCCGATGTCGGCGAGCATGCGCGCCGCGTCGGGTTCCCGGCCGGTGAAGAGACGGAAGGCGTCCACGGCCTGGAACGCGGCCATGCCGCCGCCGTCCAGGGTGGCGCAGCCGATGGCCCGGGCCGTGCGGAGCAGCTCCGTCTCCAGCGGGCGGTAGACCACCTCCGCGACCCAGAGCCCCGGGTGGAGGAGCGGGGCCGGGAAGGGCAGTCCTGGGTGGGCGGCCATGCCGGTGGGGGTGGCGTGGACGATGCCGTCGGCGTCCGCGAGGAGGTCCGGCAGCCGGTCGGGGGTCGCGTGGGCCGCCCTCCCCTCGCCGAAGTGGCGGTTCAGGGAGGCGGCGAGGTCCGCCGCCCGGTCGGCCAGCGCGTCGACGACGGTGACCCGCTCGGCGCCGAGGGTGAGCGTGGCATGCGCGACGGCCGCGCCCGCGCCGCCCGCGCCGAGCTGGACGACCCGCTCCAGCGGTACGTCGGGCAGGCCGCGGGCGAAGGAGGCGGCGAAGCCGGTGACGTCGGTGTTGTGGCCGACGGCCCGGCCGTCCTCGAAGACGACGGTGTTGACCGCGCCGAGCGCCTCGGCCTGCGCGGACAGCGCGTCGAGGTGCTCGATGACCAGCTGCTTGCACGGGTGGGTGATGTTGAGCCCGTCGTAGCCCAGGTCGCGGGCGGACCGCACCAGGTCGCCGACCGCCTGAGGCGGGACACCGAGGGTGTCGATGTCGATGAGCCGGTACACATAACGCAGGCCCTGACGGTCGGCCTCCCGCTCGTGCAGTGCCGGGCTGAGGGAGGGGCCGATGCCCGCGCCGATCAGTCCGACGAGATACGAGTCCTTGGCCACGCGGACCTCCTGAGCGGCTCACAATGTACGAACTAGTGAGTTAGTCATAACACCCTGGGCCTTCGCTTGGGAAGCCCTCACCCGCCGCACGAGCGCAGCCGCCTTCTAGAATCTGCGGCACGCGGCCCACAGCCCCGCCCTACGCCCGAAGGAACCCGATGACCAGCGTCGAAGAACCGGCACGACCCAACGGGCGCATCCGTGACGCCGCCCGCACCAAGGCCGAGATCCTCGACGTGGCCACGCGCGAGTTCGCCCGGGTCGGCTTCGCCGGCGCCCGCGTCGACGACATCGCGGCCCTCACCAGCACCACGAAGCGGATGATCTACTACTACTTCGGCGGCAAGGAGCAGCTCTTCACGGCCGTCCTGGAGCGGGCGTACGGCGTGATCCGCGAGGCCGAGCAGGGCCTGGACGTCGAGCATCTGGACCCGGTCGCGGCCATCCGGCGGCTGGCGGAGCTGACCTTCGACCACCATGAGGCGCACCCGGACTTCATCCGCCTGGTGAGCATCGAGAACATCCACGAGGCCGAGCACATCGCCGCCTCCGAGGAGCTCGGCAGGATCGGCTCGCCGGCCCTGGACGTGATCCGCCGGATCCTGAAGTCGGGCCAGGAGTCGGGGCTGTTCACGGCCGACGTGGACGCCGTCGACCTGCACGCGATGATCAGCTCGTTCTGCTTCTTCCGGGTCGCCAACCGGCACACCTTCGGCGCCCTCTTCGGCCGCGACCTGGTCGACCCGGCCCAGCGGGAGCACTACCGGAACATGCTGGGCGACATGGTGATCGCGTATCTGACGGCGGACCGCGCCGACGACTGAGCCGTCGACCGGGTTCGGCGGACCCGACCTCTTGACAGCGGGGAAACGCGCGCGCAACATCCCTACCCACCGGGACTAACTATCCAGTGGGTTAATTAGCCGGGGTTCACGAGACCCGGCCCTCTCCCTCCCCGCCGCTCACTCCGCTTACGTTGGAGTCCCCCAAAGGAGCCGCCGTGTCCGTCCCCTCCCCCGCCACCGCGCCACCCGGCCAGCCGAGGAAGGCCGCTACCGCCGCCTGGATCGGCAGCGCGCTGGAGTACTACGACTTCTTCATCTACGGGTCCGCCGCCGCGCTGATCTTCCCCAAGGTCTTCTTCGACGAGTCCGACCCGGCCACCGCGACCCTGCTGTCGCTGGCCACGTTCGGGGTCGCGTACGCCGCCCGCCCCGTCGGCGCGCTCTTCCTCGGCCACTTCGGCGACAAGCTCGGCCGCAAGAAGATCATGGTCTTCACGCTGATCCTGATGGGCCTGTCGACGTTCCTCATCGGCTGTCTGCCCACCCGCGCCCAGGTCGGCTCGCTCGCGCCGGTCCTGCTGGTGCTGTGCCGTGTCCTCCAGGGCATCTCGGCCGCCGGTGAGCAGGCCAGCGCCAACTCCATGACGCTGGAGCACGCGCCGCCGCACCGGCGCGGCTTCTTCACCAGCTTCACCCTCAGCGGCACTCAGGGCGGTCAGCTCCTGGCCACGCTGGCCTTCATCCCGATCGCCGCGCTGCCCGAGGACCAGCTGCTGTCCTGGGGCTGGCGGATCCCGTTCTTCCTGAGCATCGGCGTCGCGATCGTCGGCTACGTCATCCGCCGCAAGCTGGAGGAGACCCCGGCCTTCGAGCAGCAGACGGCGACCGAGGGCGTCGTCAAGATGCCGCTGGCGATCCTGCTGCGCCACCACTGGGCGGACGTCCTGCGGGTCGTCGCGGGCGCGCTCATCGCCTCGGTCTCGACGATCTTCACGGTCTGGGCGCTGGCGTACGCGACGAGCGACTCGGTCGGCATGAGCCGCTCCTCCATGCTGTGGGTGGGCGCGCTGGCGAACGTGGTCGCGCTGGCCGCGATTCCGCTGTGGGCGACGCTGTCGGACCGCGTCGGCCGCCGCCCCGTCTATCTGATCGGCGCGGTGGGCAGCGCGATCACGATGTTCCTCTACCTCTGGGCGATCTCCACGGGCAACTACCCGCTGATCCTGCTGCTCGGCATCATCGCCTTCGGTGTCGTCTACAGCGCCGCGAACGGGGTGTGGCCGTCTTTCTACGGCGAGATGTTCTCGACCCGCGTCCGGCTGTCCGGCATGGCCATCGGTACGCAGATCGGCTTCGCCGTGGCCGGTTTCGCGGTGACCTTCGCCGCGCAGATCGCCGGCCCCGACGGCGACGACTGGTCCTCGGTGGCCCTGTTCACCGCGGCCCTGTGCGTCCCGCCGGTCATCGCCGCCCTGTCGGCCCGCGAGACCCACAAGGTCCCGACGGAACGGCTCGGCGAGCGCACGCCCCGGACGGCGGAGGAGCGGGCCACCGTGACGGCCTGATCCGCCCGCGGAACGCCGGGTCCCCGGACGCCACGAAGGCTCCGGGGACCCGGCCTTCGTGCGGGAACGCTCAGGTGTTGGACCAGGCTCGCTCGCACAGCACGAGGCGGTAGCCGTCCGGGTCCTCGATCGTGACGCCCCACTCGTTCCAGTAGGGGTTCGGTGAGGAGACCCGCTTGCCGCCGTGCTGTTCGAGCCGGGTGACCAGGTCCTCGGGGACGGGCCCGTCGACGTAGATCACCAGGAGGTCCTCCTCGGTGGGCCGTGGCTCGACCGGGCGGGCGGGTTCGTGGACGAGTTCCAGATGCCAGTCGGCGTCCGGCCAGCCGAGCATGAGCAGGTCGTGCTCGCCGGGTTCGGTGCCGCCCTCGGCACGCCAGACGACGGCGAGGCCGAGCCCGCCCGCCCAGAAGCGTTCGGCCGCGGCGAGATCACGGGACGGGCGGGCGACTCGGATGTGGCTGCGGCCGTTGACGGGCATCGTGACCTCTTTCTCCGCAGCGGTGGGACCATCGGCAGCCTAGGGTCGGGGGGTGCGCCGGGCCATCGGTCGTGCGTCCTGCGCCCCGAGGAGTAGGACCTCTTCGGCGCCGCCCCGTTGACAGGGGACGCCCGCGGCAAGACCATCGGCCGGTACGAGCCGTGCGGAACACCGCTGACCAGGCCCTCTCCGCACTTCGGTGGCGGAGCGGACGGCCCCCGTGCGTACCGGCCGATTTCAGGGGCGGCCGGTGCGCACGGTGCGGCGGT
>JABFXD010000680.1 GCA_013361925.1 Streptomyces sp.
CAGTTGGGCGGCGACCTGGTGGCGTGGATCAACTACCAGCCCCTGTGGCAGGACATCAGCCGCAGCGAGCCGGATCTGCTGAGCTAGCGGGCCGAGGGCTAGAAGCCCCGCAGCACCACGGCCTTGGTCATCGCGAACTCCTCGTCCGTCAGGACGCCTTCGCGATGCAGCTCGCCCAGCTCCCGCAGTCTGCGCAGGAGTACGTCGTGATGGTCGGCCTGGGGTGGGATCGCGGACGGCAGCCGGTGCGGTCGGTCCGGGTCGTCGGTCGCCGAGCGGGTGGAGGGGTGCGGGAGACGGGCGGTGACCGCGGTGGCGACCAGGGCCGTGAGCAGGTCGCGGCGGGCGCTGCCCCACAGGTCGAGGGCGTACGGGTCCTTCTCCGGCGGGAGTTTGGAGAACGCCGTCTCGCGGGTCACGAAGCGCAGGAAGCCGTCCTCGTAACCGGAGTTGGGCAGCCACTCCACGCCCACCAGGTCGGTGATCGCGATGATCCGCGGGCCGGTCGCCCGCTTCACCCGGTCCGAGGTGTCGGTCCAGTCGATACGGACCTGGAGGCCGTCGAAGGAGACCGTGCCGTCGGAGGAGCGCACGGAGACCGGGACCGGCGGCCCGGACAGCAGATACGTCTTCGTCGGCTCCTTCGGGATCTGGTCCAGCAGCAGCGCCCGACGGATCTCCTCCGCCACGTACTCGGCGACCCCGGCCCGGTCGACGTCCACCGCCAGCCGGTACGGGTCCGCCGCGTCCGGCAGCCGGCCCCCGGTCGCCTGCAACAGCGGATCCGCCCCCTCCCGCAGCCGCATCCGCAGCCGCCCCCGCTTGCGTTCGGGCTCGAAGACGACGCCGGAGACGGCCTCCAGGGGCACGGCGATCTCCCCGTACGTCTGCCGGAACAGCGGCACCGAGCGATGAAGTCCCGGTGTGATCCTGACCGTCGTGCCGTCGAAGGCCCAGGTCCCGTCGCGCTGGATGATCTCGGCCATAGAGAAATTCTCGCAGCCAGGTCAACACGGCGGCCCCGGCTTCACCCGCCCTGACCAGACCTGCCGGACGAGCCCCCCGTGGCGTAGGGCACAATTCGCTGTCATCGCACGGGAGTTGCAGAGCGGCGGCCGAGACCTCGGCAGAGGCCGCGCATCGTGGAGATCGCGGGGAAGGCGGGCGTCGGGCGTGGCGGTGCAGGAGGCGAGACAGAGCGGGGAAGCGGGCGCGCACGGAGGCGGCTGCACCTGCGGCGACTGTCCCCACGGAGCGCGGGAGGGCCATCGGCGGGCGGTCGCCGAATTCCTCCTGCGACGGGACGAGTTCGCCGCCGGGCAGGGTCTGCCGGCCGCCGTGGCCCACTCGGCCTCCGCCTCCCGCCAGTGGGTGTCGGAGGAGCTGACCCAGTCCGCGGAACTGGTCGCCGAACGCGGCCGGGCCGAGGGCGAGGCCTGGCTGGCCCGTCTGTGGAGCCGTACCGCCTGCACGGTGTGGGCCGGTGTCGTCGTCCTCCTGCTCGTCCAGGCGCTGACCGCGATCGGTGCGGGCTGGACCTCCGCCCGCACCGCCGGGCTGCTGGCCGCCCTGCTGACGGCCGGCGCCCTGACCGCGGCCTCCTGGTTCCACCGCGCCCGGGGCGGCGCGCTGGCCCCTGTCATCGGCGAGGACAACCGCCTCTCCACCTCCCGCGCGATCGCCGTGGCCTGGGTGCTGTTCGTCGCGTACGCGGTGCTCGTCCTCGTCGGCAGGCTCGCCGCCGCGTCCGACCCGGCCGAGCGCGACGCGCTCATCTCCGGCCTCGAACTCGCCCGCGGCGCCGGTGTGGTGACCGTCCTCGCCGTCGTCAGCGGGATCGCGGTACTCGTACGGCGCGTGGTCGGGCTGCGGGTGCTCGGGCAGCGGCTGCAGAAGGTGCGCGCCGACCGCCCCAGGGCCGCCGACCTGCTCACCGACGACGCCGGGCGCGGCACCTTCGCCGACATCCAGTACGTCGTGATCGGCGCGGTGGCGCTGCTGTTCGCCGCGGTACGGCTGGCCCGCCGCCCCGACCAGCTGCCCGACCTGCCCTGGGGGCTGGCGGTCGTGGTCCTGATCTCGGCGGCGACCTACGTGGCCGGCAAGTACGCCGAGGGCGGTCGCCCCGTCATCCTCTCCGTCGTACGCGCCCGCGAGGCCGGTGACCTCGACGCCCCGATCCGCACCGGCGACGACATCGAGATCCGCGGCGCCGGCTTCGTCCCGCCGGGAGCCCAGGGCGCGGAGCGGCTGTCCCGTATGACGGTCCGGGTGGGCACGGTCCATGTCCACGTCCCCCTCGTCCCCGTCACCGGCGGCTTCAGCAACCCCACGGACGCCGTCCTGACCGTCCCCGTCCCGGCGGACGTGGAACCGGGCCGGGTGGAGGTCCAGGTCATCACCGCGGCGGGCGTGGAGACCAACCGCTACGCGATCGACGTGACGGACTGAGCGGTTGACGATCACCGGCGACACCTCTTCTTTCACCGGCGACACCTCTTCCTTCACTGACGACGACAAGGCCTGAACCATGAGCGACGACGTCCTCTCCGTCATCCCGACCGACCCGTACTGGCAGCCCGAGCCCTCGGCCGCCGACCGGGCCGGCACCCTGGTGACCGCCCTGACCGGAGGTCTGGCCGCCGACACGGACGCCGAGATGGAGGTCGACTGGTACGACGCCCCCACCGTGGTCGACAGCGGGCAGAACCTGGAGCGGATCGGATGCCCTGCCTGCCGGGCGTCGATCGACCGGGCGTGGTGGGAGGACCTGGTGGAGGCCCACGAGGACGGCTTCCCGACCCTCGACGTCTCCGTCCCCTGCTGCGGCGCCGCCACCACGCTGGACCGGCTCGACTACGACCGGCCCTGCGGTTTCGCCCGCTTCGAGATCGCCGTCTGGAACCCGGAGACGGACGGGCTCGGCGACGAGGAACTGGCCGCCGTCGCCGAGGCTCTGGGCCACCCCGTGCGCCAGATCCGGGCGCACATCTGAGTTGTTGAAACTTGTCGCTCCGGCATTGAGCGGCTCCTCCCTTTCGTGCGTATCGTCTTTTGAGGGGTCACGGCACGCTGGGTGAGAGGCGGCTAGGAGCGATGACTCACGGTTTTCGTACGGACACGCACACCCCCTACTTCGACGGTGGCGGCGGCCGGAGCTGGCGCGACACCGCCACCCACTACGCCCTGCTCCCGCTCCGCGTCTTCCTGGGCGTCACCTTCATCTACGCCGGCCTGGACAAGATCACCGACAGCGCCTTCATGAAGGACTCGGGCGCCGGCTCGATCGGTGACCAGATGCGCAACGTCAAGCAGTCCTCGGCGATCCCCGCCATGGTCGACATGGCCCTGAACAACCCCGTCGGCTTCGGCTACGCCATCGCCTTCGGTGAACTGGCCGTCGGCCTCGGCACCCTCCTCGGCCTCCTGGCCCGCCTCGCCGCCCTCGGCGGCGCCCTGATCTCCCTCAGCCTGTGGCTGACGATGAGCTGGGCCGCCGAGCCGTACTACTACGGCAACGACCTCGCCTACCTGATGGCCTGGCTGCCGCTGGTCCTGGCCGGTGCGCCGTATCTGTCACTGGACGCGATGATCAGGGGCCGACGTCGACAACCCGCAGGAGCGTACTGACGCCGCGTCCGGTCGGCGGTGCCTATCGGGGTATCTCCGTGGGAGGGGCGTCCGGTGTTCCCGGGGTGCTGCCCGCCGTTCCGCGGCGGCGGCGTATCGAGTGGCTCAGGAACCCCACCGCGCCCGCCAGGCACAGGCCGGCCGTCACCACGGGGATGATCGCGAACCACGGTGTCTCCCAGGCGCCGCCCGCGTCACCGGCGTAGATGACGCCCGCGAGGGCCAGGAAGAACCCGGCGATCAGCTTTCCGGGCCGGAACTCATGACGCAGCACGGCTCACCTCCGCCTGTCCGACACCGACCTGGAGATCGATGTCGAGGGTGCCGGAGGCCTTGACGCCCTTGGCCGGTGCCAAGGTCACCTCCTTGTTCTTGCCCGGTTCCACGTCCACGTCCTCCTTGTCGTCACCGGGCAGCTGGATGTCGCCCACGCCCACGTCGATATGGACCTTCACCGTCGCGTTCTTCGGCACGATCACCTTCACCTTGCCCACGCCCACCTCGACCTCGGTCTCCAGGGTCTGCCCCTTGGAGAGGTCCAGCCCGCTCAGATCGAGCGTGCCGACGCCGGTGCCCAGGTCGTACTTCCGCTCGACGTCCGCCACCGCGGCCGGCCGCCAGTTCTCACGGACCCAGTCCGTACCGATGTTCTTCGGCAGGGCGGCCGCCCCGGCGAGCAGTCCCGCCGTGAGTACCGCCAGGAAGATCGAGCCCGCCCCCGTGCGCCCGAGGAACGAGCTGATCATGATGCCGAGGCCCAGAACGATGAGCGCGCAGGCCAGACCGGTCTGAAGGCTGGTGCCGAGCGGGTGCTCCTCCCACGTCAGACCCGTACCGAGGCCGCCCGCGAGGAGGGCGAGCAGGAAGAGCCAGCCGCCGATCCAGCGCGGGCCGCGCTGCCGGGGCGGCTGGGGGCGCGCGGCCCGCATGTCCGCGCCGGCATGGCCGTAGCCACGGGCCAGGCTGAAGTCGATGGCGTCCGCGATGTCCCGGGTGCGGGCGTCGCCCGGCCCCCAGAGGTAGCCCGTGCCGCCCTCGTGGGTGCCGTCCTTGACGATGGGGTCGCGCCACCACGAGGGATACGTGGCGCTGACCGGCGGGGCCTGGGCCTCCGGCGGGGCGTCGGCGGCGGCCTGGGCGGCCAGCGGGTCGGTGTCGGGGGTGCCGCGCTGCCGCGCCCAGTACCCGGAGCCCGCGAGGAGCAGGGAGACGATGACGGCGAAGGTCAGCACCGTCCCGTTGTTCAACATCGTCAGGAACACGCCGCAGCCGACCAGCGCGAACAGCACGGCCGTCAGGGCCTGGCCGTCGACACGGCCGGTCAGCAGCTTGCGGACCTCGTTCTCCTCGTCGTCCTCGTACGGCACGAAGAGCCAGGCGAAGCCGTAGAAGATGAGGCCGATGCCGCCCGTCGCGGAGAGCACGGCGAGCGTGATCCGGAAGATCACCGGGTCCATGTCGCACTGTCGCCCGAGTCCTGCGCACACCCCGGCGAGCACCTTGTGCCGCCGGTCGCGGCGGAACCGGGCGGGCGTCGCGGACGCTTCCGCCTCGGCCTCGGTCTTTGCCCCGCCGGGAACCCGGGCGCCCTCACGGGCGTTGCCCGGTCGTCCGGCCTCGCCCGGATCCCGCTGTTCTTTCCGCGCGTCCGCCTGCTCGTGTGCGCCCGCCCGCTCGTGTGCGCCCGCCCGCTCGTGTGCGCGCGGTTCCTCACCGGCGGCGGTCGCGGAGGGCGCGGCGGACGAGGGGCCCTCGTCGGGCACCCGGTCCG
>JABFXD010000133.1 GCA_013361925.1 Streptomyces sp.
CCAGGGTCAACCTAGCCAACTTGTGATCCTTTCGTGAAGATTGAAGGGTAAAATGCCCGATACGCTTCTGTGACCTTGGGCACGGCCAGGGCAGCGGAATCCTTTGCCACGCCTCACTGTTGGAGCAGCACCGCGACGAAGACGAGCAGCACCAGCGGCACCGCGGCCCAGGCCAGCGCGCGTGCCGCGTTCGGCGCCTTCCTGGTGAGCCTCTCCAGCGCCTGGTAGAGCCCGGTCAGGATCAGCAACGCGACCGTGACGTGCAGCAGTAGCGCGAGGCTCACCCCCAGGACCGCCCCGGCGATCCGGAACGGCCCCCACAGGAGCGCCAGCGCCAGCGGGATCACGACCGCGCCCGACAGACCTCCGGCCAGTTCGACGAACCACCTGCGGTCACCCATCCAGGGAAGTTCCGGAAGGAAGGCGGGCAGGGTGTCGAACAGGTCGAGGGTCGCCCAGAGGCCGAGCACGGCGACGGCCACGACGGTGAGGGCCGCGGTCAGGCGGCAGCGCCACACACGCGACGTGGACCAGCCCGTTCCACGGCCGTCGAGCATCGTCGCCGTCGCCACCGCCGACCACACCAGCCAACGCCGGATCAGCCCCGTGCCGGCGTCCGCCATCGCGTCGCGCAGGACACGGTCGGCCTCCGCGCGCAGCACGACATGGTGGTCGGTCGAGACGTACGTCGGCTCGTCGGGCCAGTGGATCAGCCCGTCGTGCAGCAGCGTCGCCGGGAGGTGCTCCCCGGTCTTCGGCACCAGCCAGGTGAAGAACGCGGGCACCGACGTCAGATCGCTGCGGAAGGTCCGTGTCTCCCGGGGCACCAGGAGTTCACCGAGGTGACGGTCCCGGTAGGCGATACGCCGCCGCATCGCGAACTCCTCGCGGCCCTCCTCGATGACCCGGACCAGCTCGATGCGCGGGTCGCAGCCGGGGTCGGGCGCACTCTCCGGCTGCCCTTCACCGGCGTCGACACCACCGTCGTAGAACCGGCGCGGCTGCGCGGGAATCGGCTCCTGCGCGGCCTTCCTCGTCGTCGTGCCCGGTCCCACCTCGGACGCAGACATGCGCGTCCCCTCTCGCCAGCGGAATTCGTACCCTCCTTACTCTCTTCCGTCGTTCGGGGGCCGTCATCCGTCCGCGTGACACACCGTCACCCGTGCGCCTTACGGCCGGTCGGCCGCCCTACCGGTCGGCGGGCAGGCACAGCATGCGATGCGCCGGTACGACGGGTTCGCCGGGCAGGGGATCGAGTCCGCGCACCCGTACCGCCACGACGTCGAGGCCGGCGAGGGACCGACCGGGAAGCTTCGTCAGACGCCAACGGAAGGGCTCGGGAACGTCCTTGGCGGGCAGCGCGACCTCGGCGAGGCTGACCCATCGGTCGTAGTTGGTCGGGTACACGCGGACGGGCCTCGCGCACTGCGGACAGGTCGGCGGCTCGATCCATGACGGATCGTCAGGATCGGGCTCGGGTCTCGGCGCGGCCGTCGCTCCGTCGAGTCGCGCCATCTCGTTCGCGAGGACGTTCCAGCACCTCTCGCAGAGCCTGGCCATGAGATCGATCCGGCCACGATCGCGCACGGTCTCGCCGATCGCCCCGCAGCGATGGCATAACCACCCTTGATCCCTTGATGCCCCCATGTGTTCGATGATGAGTGAATACGACACGATTGCAGTAGAGGGCGATTCGGACGCGTCCGGTCGCGGCTGCTCAGCCGCGTCCCGACCCCGCCGCGCCTACGCCTCGGCGAGGCGGCCGGCGGGTTGAGTCGCAGGCTGCTCAAGTCGGCCTGGTTCTCGGGAAGTTCATCCAGCCAGCGTCGTCGTGCTCGGTGAGCGGGACCGACTCGGCGGCGGCCCGGACCTGGTAGGCGTAGTCGTCGTGGGTGCGCGGGACGAGCCAGGGCGTCGTCTCGGTGGTCCCGGCGGCCTCGCCGGCCTCGCCGGCCTCGCCGGAGAGAAGGAAGAAGGCCACCTCGTCGGCGCTCCGCGTGAGGGGGCGGTCGGGTGGGGCGCCCACGGAGCCCAGCGGGAAGTAGTGGCAGCCCGACGGGTTGGTGGCGAGTCCGCCGTACGGGGAGGAGGTGCCCGGCGCCTCGTAGGTGAACACCCGCCGCAGGAAGGGCCATCGGGCCGCGATGTCCGCGGCCGTCGCCCGGTGGTCGACGCCCTCGTACGTCGAGGGGCCGACATAGCCGACGGCCTCGCTGATCCGGGCGACCTGGGACACCTGGGCCGCGCGGTACGACAGCGGGCAGAACACGGGGATCGCTCCCGCGCGCATCAGCGCGAACGCCGTGACGACGAGCTCGGGGACGTTGGGCAGCCGGACGACGACCCGTTGCCCGGGACGCAGGCCACGCAGCCGGAAGCCCGCGGCCATGCGTTCGACACGCCGGTTCAGCCGCGCGTAGGTGAGGCGGGTGTCGCCCTGCACCAGCGCGGTCCGGGGACCGTACTCCAGGGCTCAGCCGCGCAGCAGGTCGTCCTGCGTATGACCCCGCCAGTGCCCGGCCGCCCGGTAGCGGTCCACGAACACCTCGGGCCAGGGCGTGCAGCCGTCGAGCATGGAACTGCCTCGCGCTCTCGTGGGCAGGCGACTGGTCGGACTCGCCTCGCTCCGAGGGCCAGGGCGAGCGCAGCCACTCCCGGTCAGTCCTTCCGCATCACGCCCGCTCCTCGTACTGACGGAACCCACGAAGGTCGGCGCCGCGCCCCCGTCTCGTCCACGAACGACCCGCTCACCAGCTGATCCCGGCCGCCACCGGCAGATGGTCGCTACCGGTGGCCGGCAACACCCATGAGCTCCTCGGCTCCACTCCCCTGACCAGGATCTGGTCGATCCGCGCCACCGGGAAACCCGCCGGCCAGCTGAAGCCGAACCCGTCCCCGGCCGCCTCCTGGGCCGAGCGGAGCCGCGACGTGAGGCCCGCGAGCGCACGGTCGTCGGTGGTGCCGTTCAGATCGCCGAGCAGGACCAGCCGTTCGCTGCGGTCGGCGGCGACGGCCTCGGCTAGCGCCTGCGCTCCCCGGTCCCGTGAGTCGGTCCAGAAGCCTCCCCTGGGCATGAGGCGTACGGAACCGAGGTGGGCCACGTACACCGTCAGCGGACCCCTCTCGGTGGTCACCGTGGTGCGCAGCGCCCGGTTGTAGCCCAGCTTCTCGTCGGCGGACTTGGTCTCGCCCAGCGGCCCCGCGTCCTGCTTGATGTCGACCGGCCCGGTGTCGGACAGGGGCAGCCTGCTCCACAGGCCGACCGTGCCCCGCACCGCGTGGTGGGGAAACGCCGTCGCCAGCTCCTCCTCGTACGTGCCGCGGTCCTGCTCGGTCAGCTCCTCCAGCGCCAGCACGTCCGCCCCGGACGCGGCCAGCTCGCGGGCGGTCGCGGCCGGGTCGGGGTTGTCGGCGCCGACGTTGTGGCTGACGAGCGTGAGATCAGCGCCGGAGTGGGACTTGTCGACCAGCAGCCCGCCGTAGAGGCTCAGCCACACGGTCACCGGCAGCAACAGCGCGACCACCGCGGAGGCCGAACGGCGCCACAGTGCCCCGGCGAGCAGCAGCGGGACGAACAGGCCGCACCACGGCAGGAACGTCTCCAGCAGGCTGCCGAGGCTGCCGCGGTCCGTGATCTGCCCGTGGCCCAGCATGACCAGGCCCAGCAGCAACGCCAGGACCACGAACACCGGGCCCCGCTTCCAGGGCCCCCACCGTCCGACCGCCTTCGCTCCGGTCCGCTCCGCGCCGGTCTGTTCCCCTTCGGAGTGCTCCGCGCCGGTCTGTTCCCGCTCCGTCTGCGTCTCCACGCTCTGCCTCATACGGCCAGTCAAGGCAGCGCGGTGTTGCCGGCACGTATGCGGTTTTCGATATGCCGACGATATGTGTCCGCTCGTAGCCTGGAGAGCATGCGTGTGCTGATCGTCGAGGACGAACCCTTCATGGCGGAGGCCATCCGCGACGGACTCCGTCTCGAAGCGATCGCCGCCGACATCGCGGGAGACGGCGACACCGCCCTGGAACTACTGGGCGTCAACGCGTACGACATCGCCGTCCTCGACCGTGACATCCCCGGACCCTCCGGTGACGAGGTCGCCAAGCGCATCGTCGCCTCCGGCAGCGGTATGCCGATCCTCATGCTCACCGCGGCCGACCGCCTCGACGACAAGGCCTCCGGCTTCGAACTCGGCGCCGACGACTACCTCACGAAACCCTTCGAACTCCGCGAACTCGCGCTCCGCCTCAGGGCACTCGACCGCAGACGCGCCCACAGCAGGCCGCCCGTGCGGGAGATCGCGGGGCTGCGCCTCGACCCGTTCCGCAGGGAGGTCTACCGGGACGGCCGGTTCGTCGCCCTGACCCGGAAGCAGTTCGCCGTGCTGGAGGTCCTCGTCGCCGCCGAGGGCGGTGTCGTCAGCGCCGAGGAGCTGCTGGAGCGGGCGTGGGACGAGAACGCGGACCCGTTCACCAACGCCGTTCGCATCACCGTCTCGGCGCTGCGCAAGCGGCTCGGCGAGCCGTGGGTCATCGCCACCGTGCCCGGTGTCGGCTACCGGATCGAAGGCGAGGACCGTGGATAGGCGGCCCGGGCTGAGCGTCCGCCTCAAACTCACCCTGAGCTACGCCGGATTCCTCATGGTCGCCGGCGCCCTGCTGCTCGCCGCCATCGGGTACTTCCTCCTGGAGGAGGGGTGGCTGCAGACCAACGAGAAGGGGGCGTGGCGAGCCACTCCGGGCACCACGTTCGTGCGCGGTTTCGCCCCGATGGCCGCCACGGTCATGGGGTTCCTCCTGGTCTTCGGCCTCGTCGGAGGATGGCTCCTCGCCGGCCGTATGCTCGCCCCCCTCGACCGCATCACCCACGCCACCCGCACGGCCGCGGCGGGATCGCTCGCGCACCGCATCCGGCTGCCCGGGCCGCAGGACGAGTTCCGTGAACTCGCCGACGCCTTCGACGCGATGCTCGCCCGGCTCGAAGCCCACGTCGCCGAGCAGCGGAGATTCGCCGCCAACGCCTCGCACGAGCTGCGCACCCCGCTCGCCATCTCGAAGACACTCCTCGACGTGGCCCGCACCGACCCGGATCACGACCGCGACGAGGTCATCAACCGTCTCCACGCGGTCAACACCCGGGCGATCGACCTCACGGAGGCGCTGCTGCTGCTCAGCCGCGCGGAGCAGCGGTCCTTCACCCGCGAGCGGGTCGACCTGTCGCTCATCGCGGAGGAAGCCACCGAGACGCTCCTGCCCCTCGCGGAGAAGCGCGGCGTCACCCTCGAGACCACCGGCGACATCGCCCCCGCGGCCGGCTCAGAACCGCTCCTGCTGCAACTGACCACGAACCTCGTGCACAACGCGATCGTCCACAACCTGCCCGAGGGGGGAACGGTACGGGTCACG
>JABFXD010000253.1 GCA_013361925.1 Streptomyces sp.
CGGGACGGGTGCTGGAGGACCAGGACGGCCACGTCGTCGTCGTGGTCGGCGGTGACGCCGGCCGAGCGGACGAGGCGGTCGCAGACGACCTGAGGCGTGCCGGTCGCACCGGACAGCGCGCGCTCCAACGACGCGATGCCCTCGTCCAGGTCCTCGTTCCTGCGCTCCACCAGGCCGTCCGTGTAGAGGACCGCCGTGGAGCCGGGGCCGAGCGGGATCGAGCCCGAGGCGTGCATCCAGCCGCCGGTGCCGAGGGGCGGGCCCGTCGGCTCGTCCGCGCGGAGCACCGCGCCGCTCTCGTCGCGGACGAGGATCGGGAGGTGGCCGGCGGACGCGTAGACCAGCTTGCCCTCGTTGGGGTCGTGGATGGCGTACACGCACGTGGCGATCTGGTTGGCGTCGATCTCGGTGGCGAGGCCGTCGAGGAGCTGGAGGATCTCGTGCGGCGGGAGGTCGAGGCGGGCGTACGCCCTGACCGCCGTGCGGAGTTGGCCCATGACGGCTGCCGCGCGGACGCCTCTGCCCATGACGTCGCCGATGACGAGGGCGGTGCGGCCGCCGCCGAGGGTGATGACGTCGTACCAGTCGCCGCCGACCGCGGCCTCGGTGCCGCCGGGCTGGTAGGTGGCGGCGATGCGGAGGTCGTCGGGCTCCTCCAGGACCTGGGGGAGGAGGGAGCGCTGGAGGGTGACGGCGGTTTCGCGCTGGCGGCGCTCGCTCGCTCTGAGCCGCTCGGCGGCCTCGGCGTGGTCGGTGACGTCGATGGCGAAGACGAGGACGCCGGCGGTGTCGCCCTCGGTGACCGGGGTGCAGGTGAAGGTGTAGGAGCGGCCGTCGGGGGCCTTGCGGGACTTGACCGTGCGGGGCTTGCCGCTGCGCAGGACCTGGTCGAGGAGCGGGAGGAGGCCCGTCTCGTGGAGCTCGGGGAGGGCTTCGCTCGCGGGTGCGCCGGGGGATCGTAGGCCGAAGGCGGTCACATAGGCGTCGTTGACGTAGGCGAGGCGGTGGTCGGGGCCGTGGACCAGGGCCACCAGGGCCGGGACGCGGTCGAGGACCTCGCGTACGGGGAGTTCGTCGACGGCGGGCACGGGTGGGGTGTCGTCGGTGAGTTGTTCGGCGCGGGCCGCGGGTACGGCGCCCTCCCCGAGCCGGTCGGGGGTGAGCTCGTGGTCGGTCCGCGCGGCTGCGCGGCGCTGCGTTCCGGGGAGCCGGGCGCTCCAGCGCGTGAAGTTCACGAATCCTTGCCTCGTGTCGTCGTCTTCGGCCGGCTCCGGACCCGGCCTGGGTCCTCGCGGGTTCGAGGGGCGGGCGTCCACCCGTCCTGGGTCGGGGATCAGTGTGGCAGTGTGACCGACCGGGCCGACATCCGTCAGACGCCTGCCCCGCCGGTGGAGTTCCTCGGTCCGGTCAGGACGACCCCTTCGGGTCGTTCGAGGGGTCGTGAGGAGGCTTTCCACCGGCCGCGAGTTCGAACTCCGCTCGGGGATGTTCGAGCGAACCGAGCGAGACGATCTCCCTCTTGAAGAGCCCGGACAGGGTCCATTCGGCCAGGACGCGGGCCTTGCGGTTGAAGGTGGGCACCCGGCTGAGGTGGTAGACGCGGTGCATGAACCAGGCAGGGTAACCCTTGAGCTTGCGTCCGTAGACGTGTGCGACGCCTTTGTGGAGGCCCAGGGAGGCGACCGAGCCGACGTACTTGTGGGAGTACGTCTCCAGGGGTTCGCCCCGCAGCGCGTGCGCGATGTTGTCGCCGAGGACCTTGGCCTGGCGTACCGCGTGCTGGGCGTTGGGGGCGGTCTCCTTGCCGGGTTCCGCGGCGGTCACGTCGGGGACGGCCGCGGCGTCTCCGGCCGCCCACGCGTGCGTGACGCCCTCGATCATCAGTTCAGGGGTGCATTTCAGCCGACCTCGTTCGGTGAGCGGGAGGTCGCTGGCGGCGAGGATCGGGTGGGGCTTGACGCCGGCCGTCCACACGACCGTGCGGGTCGGGAAGCGGGCGCCGTCGCTGAGGACGGCCACGCGGTCGGCGCAGGATTCGAGGCGGGTGTCCAGGCGTACGTCGATGTTGCGGCGGCGCAGTTCGGTGACGGTGTAGCGGCCCATCTCGGCGCCCACCTCGGGGAGGATGCGGTCCGAGGCCTCGACGAGGATCCACTTCATGTCCTCGGGGCGGACGTTGTGGTAGTACCGCGCGGTGTAGCGGGCCATGTCCTCCAGCTCGCCGAGCGCCTCCACGCCCGCGTAGCCGCCGCCGACGAAGACGAAGGTGAGGGCGGAGTCGCGGATCGCGGGGTCGCGGGTGGAGGAGGCGATGTCCATCTGCTCGATGACGTGGTTGCGCAGTCCGATGGCCTCCTCGACGGTCTTGAAGCCGATGGCGTGGTCGGCGAGGCCGGGGATGGGCAGGGTGCGCGAGATCGAGCCGGGGGCGAGGACGAGTTCGTCGTACGTCAGCTGCCGGGCGCCCGTTCCCTCCTCCTCCGTGGCGAGGGTGGTCAGGGTGGCGGTGCGTTTGGCGTGGTCGATGGCGGTCGCCTCGCCGATGATCACGGTGCACCGGTCGAGGACGCGGCGCAGGGGAACGACGACATGGCGGGGCGAGATGGAACCGGCTGCGGCCTCGGGAAGGAACGGCTGATAGGTCATGTAGGGGTCGGGCGTGACGACCGTGATCTCGACTTCTCCGCGCCTGAGTTCCTGTTTCAGCTTCCGCTGGAGACGCAGGGCCGTGTACATCCCGACGTAGCCGCCGCCGACAACGAGAATGCGCGCGCGTTCCTTCACCACCCCATGACGCACCCGGCGCTTGAGTTTGTCCACAGCCCCGACAATTTGTGTGACCGGCGGTGTGGCGGGCGCGGGGTTGGCCGAATCGACGGCGTGCGAGGAAGGTTCGCAGGTCAGCGGTCGTGCGCCGGGGGTCCTCGGGGGGTGCAATCGGGACGTATGTGACCCGTACTCCTTTCGGGGGGCGCTCTGTGCGGAACCTGCCCCTTCTGAATTGACTCCCTCTCAACTATGTTCGTGTGTCGACGGGGTGTAGGGGGATGCGCTCATCGGGTCCGCGACGGGCGGTCCGTGAACCGGGTTCGTTCCCTGTGTCGCCCCGGCCTTTCAGTGGCGGGGAGAGTCTCCGGGGGGAGACGTCATTACCGGGGGATCGCTTATGCATGTTCAGGACTCTCATTGGTCTTCCGCGTCCGCCATCGCATCCGGTGGCGGAGCGATGAGCGCGGCGGCGGGGAACGGACGCGGGGACGCGTCGCGGTCGACGCCCCTGCGCGTGGACGCACAGCGCAATCTGGAGCACGTACTGCGGGCGGCGCGCGAGGTCTTCGGCGAGCTGGGGTACGGCGCGCCGATGGAGGACGTGGCGCGCCGCGCCCGAGTCGGTGTGGGCACGGTGTACCGGCGCTTCCCGAGCAAGGACGTCCTGGTGCGGCGGATAGCCGAGGAGGAGACCTCCCGGCTGACCGACCAGGCGCGGGCGGCGCTCGGGCAGGAGGACGAGCCGTGGTCGGCGCTGTCGCGCTTCCTGCGGACGTCGGTGGCCTCGGGTGCCGGGCGGCTGCTGCCGCCGCAGGTGCTGCGGGTCGGGGTCCCCGACGAGCAGGCCGAGCACTCCGACGGCGCCGTGTTCGACGGGGCGCGGGTGCCGCAGCAGCGGACGCAGCCCGGCTCCGGTGAGCTGCGGCTGGTGCCGGAGGAGCCGCTGTCGGCCGACGACACGGGGGCGGCGGCGCTGCTCGACGTGGTGGGCCAGCTCGTGGAGCGGGCGCGCGCGGCGGGTGAACTGCGGGCCGACGTGTCGGTGTCGGACGTGCTGCTGGTGATCGCGACGGCGGCGCCCTCGCTGCCGGACGCGGCGCAGCAGGCGGCGGCCTCGGCGCGGCTGCTGGACATCCTGCTGGAGGGCCTGCGGTCACGGCCGTCGTGAACCCGGGTGGTCAACGCCGGGTGACGCGGTGACTCGAAGAGGTGACGCCGGGGTGTGGGCGCTGTGCCGCTCACGCCCCGTGCGCATTCCACCCTTTTCGGATACGTCCCCCAACTCCCGTGAGAGCCACGACAGTTGAGCCTTCCCCGCACGGGTGACGGCTAGTACTGCCGTGCCGCAAAACCCCACGGACGAGTGGATGCCCAGTACTGTCGGGGCCCGCTCAAAAGCCGGTATGGCACGCTGACCCGGTGTTCGGGACCGGTAGGGCAGGCGGCGGGGGCTTTCCGCGATGAGTGTTGACGGGCGCGACGAGTCACACGGTGACGGTGAGGCGGACGGTCTCGCATCGCCCCAGGTACCGAGCCAGGGCGGACGGGCGGGACGCCCGCTGAACGCCGGCGACCCGGTCGAGGGTGGTGTCCCGACGCAGCGCGACCGGCGCGACGACGGCGTGCTGCCGCCGCCGATGCCGCCGCAGAGGGATCTGCCGCCCTCCGACGCCGACCTGATCGGCCGGATGCGCTCGGGCGACGACACGGCCTACGAGGCGCTGTACCGGCGCCACGCGGAGGCGGTGCGCCGGTACGCCCGCACCTGCTG
The DNA here is from genome assembly GCA_013361925.1 of Streptomyces sp. Classification (GTDB taxonomy): domain Bacteria; phylum Actinomycetota; class Actinomycetes; order Streptomycetales; family Streptomycetaceae; genus Streptomyces. The sequence goes on from JABFXD010000253.1 coordinate 4,541, forward strand.
CCGGGACGCCCACACCGCCGACGACCTCACCGCCGAGGTCTTCGCCCGCATGCTCCAGGCGGTACGCGGCGGGTCGGGACCCGAGCACGCGGTACGCGCGTATCTCCTGACGACGGTCCGCCGGGTCGCGGCCAACTGGACGAAGTCCGCGAAGCGGGAGCACCTGGTCGACGACTTCGCGCTGTTCGCCGCGCAGTCCACGCGCGGCGGCGAGGTCTCCGACGACACCGCGTCCATTGGCTCCTTCGGAGCGGGCCTGGACCTCGGCGCGGACGTCCGCGCGATGCACGAGGCCGAGCAGTCCATGGCCATGCAGGCCTTCCGGTCGCTGCCCGAGCGCTGGCAGGCCGTGCTGTGGCACACCGAGGTCGAGGACGAGTCGCCGAGCGACGTCGCCACCCTCTTCGGCCTCGACGCCAACGGCACGCGCGTGCTGGCCTCCCGGGCCCGAGAGGGACTCAAGCAGGCCTACCTCCAGGCCCACGTCAGCGCCACCCTCGCCGACGACGAGGAGTGCGCCCGCTACGCCGACCAGCTCGGCACCTACGCCCGCGGCCGGCTACGCACCCGCGCCGAGCGTGGCCTGCGCAAGCACCTGGAGGAGTGCGCCAAGTGCCGCCTCGCGGCCGCGCAGATCTCCGAGGTCGCGAGCAGCATCCCGGCCGTCGTGCCGGTCGCGGTCATCGGCTGGTTCGGTGCCGCCGGGTACGCCAAGGCGGCCGCGCTCATCGCCGGAGGCACCGGAGTGGGCGCGGCGGGTGTCGCGGGCGCCGCGGCGGCGAGCAGCGGCTCGTCGGGCGGGGCGGGCGCGGCCGG
>JABFXD010000543.1 GCA_013361925.1 Streptomyces sp.
GCACGACACCGGGGACATGCTCTCCATGCTGCTGCGCGCCGTCGACGAGGAGACCGGCCGGCCGCTGACCGGGCACCAGATCAGCTCCGAGATCTTCACCCTGGCCGTCGCGGGCACCGAGACCACCGCGTCGGTGCTGTCCTGGGCGCTGTACGAACTCGCCCGCAACCCCGACGTCGAGGCCCGGGTCCTGGCCGAACTGGACGAGGTCCTCGGCGAACGGCCGGTCACCTTCGACGACGTGCTGCGGCTGCCCTATCTGAACCGGGTGATCACCGAGACCCTGCGGCTGCACCACCCCGGCTGGCTGGTCACCCGGCGCACCATGGAGGAGACCCGGCTCGGCGCGTGGACGCTGCCCGCGGGCACCGAACTGGCCTACTGCCAGCACGCCCTGCACCGCGACCCGGCGCGCTTCTCCGACCCGCTCACCTTCCACCCGGACCGCTGGCTCGACGGCGCGCAGACCCTGCCGCCGGGCGCGTTCCTGCCCTTCGGGGACGGCAAGCACAAGTGCATGGGGGACCGGCTGGCCCTCACCGAGATGGTCGTGGCGCTCGCCACGATGCTGCGCTCGGTACGGCTGGAACTCGCCGAGGGCCAGGTCGTCCGCCAGGTCGCCCGGCTCACCGTACGACCGCGCGCCCTGCGGATGACCGTCAGCCCGCGGGACCGCTCCCGGGCCGGGGCGGGTCTGTAGCGCGGGTCTGTTCCCCGGACGCCGGAAGGCCGGCCCCGAATCCCGGGGCCGGCCTTCCTTGTGCTCGCTGCGTACGAGCTTGTCGCGTACGAGCTTGTCGCGTACGACCGTCAGTCCGTGCCGGACTCCATCGCCGCGCGGTCCAGCAGGGCCTCGTCCTCGGAGACCTCGCCGCGGGAGGCGATCGCCTCGGCGCCGCCCTCGGGCAGCTCCGGCATGGTGCCGATGAGGCCCGTCGCGGCGGCCTGGGAGGCGCCGATGGTGGGGCTGCCGGTGCCGATCAGGCCGAGGCCGACGTACTGCTCCAGCTTGGCGCGGGAGTCGGCGATGTCGAGGTTGCGCATGGTCAGCTGGCCGATGCGGTCGACGGGGCCGAAGGCCGAGTCCTCGGTGCGCTCCATGGAGAGCTTGTCCGGGTGGTACGAGAACGCCGGGCCGGTCGTGTCGAGGATCGAGTAGTCCTCGCCGCGGCGCAGCCGCAGGGTGACCTCGCCGGTGATCGCCGCGCCGACCCAGCGCTGGAGCGACTCACGGATCATCAGCGCCTGCGGGTCCAGCCAGCGGCCCTCGTACATCAGCCGGCCGAGGCGGCGGCCCTCGATGTGGTACTGGGCGAGGGTGTCCTCGTTGTGGACGGCGTTGACGAGACGCTCGTACGCGGCGTGCAGCAGGGCCATGCCCGGCGCCTCGTAGATGCCGCGGCTCTTGGCCTCGATGATCCGGTTCTCGATCTGGTCGGACATGCCCAGGCCGTGGCGGCCGCCGATGGCGTTGGCCTCCATGACGAGGTCGACCGCCGTGGCGAACTCCTTGCCGTTGATCGTGACCGGGCGGCCCTGCTCGAAGCCGATCGTCACGTCCTCGGTGGGGATCTCGACCGACGGGTCCCAGAACCTGACGCCCATGATCGGGTCGACGGTCTCCAGGCCGGTGTTCAGGTGCTCCAGGGTCTTCGCCTCGTGCGTGGCGCCCCAGATGTTGGCGTCGGTGGAGTACGCCTTCTCGGTCGAGTCCCGGTAGGGCAGGCCGTGGGCGACCAGCCACTCCGACATCTCCTTGCGGCCGCCGAGCTCGGTGACGAAGTCCGCGTCCAGCCAGGGCTTGTAAATCCGGAGGTGCGGGTTGGCGAGCAGGCCGTAGCGGTAGAACCGCTCGATGTCGTTGCCCTTGAAGGTCGAGCCGTCGCCCCAGATCTGGACGTCGTCCTCCAGCATCGCCCGCACCAGCAGCGTGCCGGTGACGGCACGGCCCAGCGGCGTGGTGTTGAAGTACGCGCGCCCGCCGGAGCGGATGTGGAACGCGCCGCAGGTCAGCGCGGCCAGGCCCTCCTCGACCAGCGCCGCGCGGCAGTCGACCAGGCGCGCGACCTCGGCGCCGTACGCCTTGGCGCGGCCGGGCACCGAGGCGATGTCGGGCTCGTCGTACTGACCGATGTCGGCGGTGTAGGTGCAGGGGACGCTGCCCTTGTCGCGCATCCACGCGACCGCGACGGAGGTGTCGAGGCCGCCCGAGAAGGCGATGCCGACGCGCTCGCCGACGGGGAGGGAGGTGAGGACCTTGGACATAGGAAGATTATGCATCGCGATGCATGGTCATGCAAACCCCGTGCTGGAGTGGTCCCCGTCACGTCCCCGTCACGTCCTCATCGCGCCCCCGTCCCGTCACTCTCCCGCGACCGACCTCCAGATACGTTCCGGCAAGATCCGCGTCGCCTCGTCCAGGTCCACGTCGTCCACGCCCGACAGCCAGCGCCTCGCCACCCCGATCACCGGGCCGAGCACCAGCGACTCGATCAGCCCGAGCGGCAGCGGGGCCAGCTCCCCCGACGCCACCCGCGGCTCGATCCACAGCGCGAACGGCGAGAGGCGCGCCTCCTGGGCGTCGCGCAGCTCCTTGCCGTGCGCCATGCCGCGCCGGTCGGCGAGCGGGGAGTGCAGCAGCAGGGCCGCGTCGTGGTGCTCCCGGACGAACTCCAGATACGTCCGCACGATCGCCCGGATGCCCGAGCGGGCGGTACGGGTCTGCTGCAAGGCCGTCGCCAGCTCGCCCAGCAGCCGGCCCAGCCAGCGGTGCATCAACGCGTCCGTCAGTCCGTTGATGCTGCCGAAGTGGTGGTAGAGGCTGCCGAGGCTGACGCCACTGGCCTTGGTGATCGCGGTGACGGTCAGACCCTGCTCGCCCGACTCCGCGTACACCCGCAGAGCGGCGTCGAGGAGCTGCTCGACCGTGGCCTCGCCGCGTTGTTGCTTGGGGCTCATCGCGGCCAGAGTAGAACACGTGCTTTCTGAAGTGAATTTCTAGAAAAGATCTCCAATTCGACTGCTCGGTGCTCCACACTCGTCCCTGTGTCGCAACAGGAGACCTCCATTTCGCTGACGCCGCAGCAGGCCGCTGTCGGCGCCGTCGTCACCGTGCAGCTGCCGACGGGCGCGGTCCGCGTCCGGGTGCCTCCCGCCCGGGACGGCGACCTCGTACGGCTGTGGGTCGGGCAGCAGGAGGTGCTGCTGCGCGTCCGGGTCACCGCGGGCGCGTCGGGCGGGACCGGCGCGGCGAAGTGGGTGGGGGTCCTCGCGGTCGCGGCCCTGGTGGTGTTCGTGGCTGTCGTCGCCAACGGGGGAGACGACGACAGCGCGGACGACGCCTCGCCGTACAGCTCGTCCTACAGCTCGCCGTCGTACTCGTACTCGGGGACGTACGAGCCGTACACGGACGCGCCGTACACGGACGACCCGTACTCCGAGGACCCGTACGCGTCGGCCGACCCCTACACGGACGACCCGTACGCGCAGGAGACCGAGGCCCCCGACCCCTACACCTCCGGCACCTGCCTCAACGGCACCCTCCCCGACTCCACCACCGCGCAGGAGGTCGACGACGTCGAGGAGGTCGACTGCTCGGCGTCGGACGCGCACTACAAGGTGATCCAGACGATCCCCTTCAGCTCCGACATGAGCCAGTGCAACGCCAACCCGCGCACCGAGTACGCCTTCTCGTACCGCTACACGATGAACGGGACGGCCATCAACGAGTACGTGTACTGCCTGGTCGGCCTGGGGGCATACGCCCGGTGAGCGACGAGAACGCCGAGAACGACGCCATCGTGGAGCCGCTCACCGACGACGACCCGCGGGTCATCGGACCGATCCCGCTCGTCGGGCGGCTCGGCGCCGGCGGCATGGGCCGGGTCTATCTCGGCGTCCACGAGGGCCGGTACGCCGCCGTCAAACAGGTCCTGCCCTCGATCGTCGGCGAGGACAAGAAGTTCCTGCGCCGCTTCGGCCAGGAGCTGGACAACCTGGCGTCCCTGCCGGCCGGCGCCACCACCCCGCTGCTCGCGAGCGACGCCACCGCCCAGCCGCCCTGGTTCGCCACCGCGTACGTCCCCGGCCTCACCCTCGGCGAGGCCCTCGACGCGAACGGCGGCCCCCTGCCCGCCGAGTCCCTGTGGCTGCTGCTGCGGGAGGCGGTGAAGGGGCTGGCGGCCGTGCACGCGCTGGACATGGTCCACCGGGACCTCAAGCCGTCCAACGTCATGCTGACCCTCGACGGCCTCACCCTCATCGACTTCGGCGTGGCCCGCGCGGCCGAGCAGAGCCAGCTCACCAGCACCGGCCTCGTCGTCGGCACCCCCGCCTACATGTCGCCCGAACAGGCATCCGGGGCAAGGAGGCTGACCGGCGCGGTCGACATCTTCGCCCTCGGCTCGGTCGTCGCGTACGCGGCGTGCGGGCGCCCGCCCTTCGGGGAGGAGTCCGGGCACGGGGTGCTGTACCGGATCGTGCACGAGCAGCCGGACCTGGCTCCGCTGCGCGCACTGGACCCCGGGCTCGCCGAGGTCGTCGCCCTCTGCCTCGACAAGGACCCGGAGGGACGGCCGACGGCTGCGGAGCTGCTGCGGCAGTTCGAGGGGGTGCCCGTGACGTCGTCGTGGCCGGCGCCGGTCGCCGAGCGGCTGGCCGAGCGGGCGGCGTTCGCCGCGGACGTGCCGGAGATCGCCTTGCCGCCGGTGCGCACCCCGACCCTGCCGGACGCCACCCCGGCCACCCCGGCCACCCCGGCTGTTCCGGAGCGGCGCGAGCGCCGTCGGCGTACCCGCATCGCGCTGGCCGTCGTTCCGGTGGTCGTGGTGGTGACCGGCACGACGCTCGCCCTCCAGAACCTGCCGTACACGTCCGCCGCACCGGAGAACGAGGCTCAGTCGACCCCCTCGGTCACCGTGTCAGCCTCGGTCACCCCGTCTCCGTCCCCGTCGGCGTCCGTGTCCGTGTCCGCGTCTGCGTCCGCGACCAGGCCTAAGGGCAAGCCGTCGCCATCACCCAGCAAGTCGAAGGCGTCGGACCGCGGGGAGGAGGGCGGGTCGGGAGACTCCAACACGGGGAGTGGCTCCGGCAGTTCCCACACCGGGAGCGGCTCGGACGACTCGTCCTCGTCCTCCTCCGGTTCGTCCTCGTCCGGTTCGTCGTCGTCCGGTTCGTCCACCGGCTCCCCGCCGTCGAAGCTGACCAGCTACCGGCTCGACTACGTCAACTCCTGCGTCGGAGCCTGCGACATGCCGATCAGGGTGAGCTGGTCGGCGGTCTCCCGGGCGACCCGCTACGACATCCACTACACCAACAAGGGCAGCAACTTCACCAAGAAGAACGTCGA
>JABFXD010000635.1 GCA_013361925.1 Streptomyces sp.
CCGCCGGTGGCGCGGGAGACCGCGCGCATCAGGAACGGGCTGACCTTGTTGCCGGTGACGCCGGTGCGCTCGGCCTCGGCCAGCGCGTCCGCGATGGCCTCCTCGACCAGGTCGCCGTCGACCGCCTCCGCGTCGTCCACCGGCACGGCGAGCAGGACCGTGCCGCGTCCGTTGAGCTGCCAGTGGGTGCGGGCGGCGCGGGCGGCCGTGGTCAGGTCGTCGACGCGGGTGACCGGGATGTCGTCGCCGCGGACGTAGAAGCGGGGCAGCCACGGGGTGCCGTAACCGAGGACGGGGACGCCGGCGGTCTCCAGGTACTCGGCGGTCAGCCGGGCGTCCAGGATGCTCTTGGCCCCGGCCGAGACGACGGCCATCCGGGTGCGGGTGAACTGGAGGAGGTCGGGCGAGATGTCGAGCGTGCGGGTGGCGCCGCGGTGCACGCCGCCGATGCCCGCGGTGGCGAAGACCTCGATACCGGCCCGCTCGGCGATGACGATCGTGCCGGCGACGGTGGTGGCGCCGACCCCGCCGCCCGCCACGGCGGCGCCCAGGTCACGCGCGCTCAGCTTCTGGACGTGCTCGGCGCTGCGGATCCGCTCGATCTGATCGGCGTCCATGCCGACCAGCAGGCGTCCGTCGGCCACGCCGGTCGTCGCCGGTACGGCGCCCGCGTCGCGGACGGACTTCTCGATGGCCAGCGGGAGTTCGAGGGTCGGGGCCGCGGTGATGAGGGAGGACTCCAGGGCGACCACCGGCCGCTCTTCCGCGAGCGCGGTGGCCACTTCCTCGGAGACCTGGAGGAGTTCCTCGGGGATCTTCATGTGCCTGCCCTTGGCGTCGGGGATCTGTCCGGTTGCGCGCACAGCGTGGGAGCGGCGGCTCGAAGACCGCTCGATCCGGCGTCGCGGGCACGGGTGTGCTTCGAGTGGAAATCGAGGGGTGGTGAGCACGGTGCTGCCGCGCGGTCCGACCGGGTCCGCGCTGACGACGGTCGACGTACCGACGCACGCAGTCGACGTACCGATGTACGAAGGAGACCCCATGCCCGCAGCGGCTGGTCACAGCACCCGTCCCCTGGTCCGCTCCCGCCGCACCGCCGTGACCCTGGTGGCCGCGGCCACCGTGTGCTCGGCCCTCACGCTCACCCCGGGCGCCGGTGCCGCCGAGCGGACCGGGGCCTCGCACTCCGAGAAGATCCTGTTCGCGGACGACTTCAGCAAGGGCTTCGACGCGCAGCAGACCTGGCTGCTCGGCTCGGCCAACACCCCCGAGGGCAAGCTGGCGCAGGGCGACGGCGTCATCACCTCCAACGCCCAGGGCATCACCGTCGTACCGACCGGCCGCAACCCGCGCACCGGCCGGCCCGCGTTCGCCGCGACCTCCGACCAGAACGCGTCCGGTTTCGGCGGCGGCACCGGCGACCACCTCAAGTGGGTGGCCCAGCCCCGGGTGTCCTCGGCGAACGGCTTCCCCGTCCCCGCGACCGGGTCCTGGAACTGCAACGCGGACGTCACCGTCAAGGCCGAGGGTGTCGAGCAGCAGCCCTTCGGCAAGGCGGTGAGCGACCCGCAGTCCGACCCGCGGCTGGCCAGCGCCACCGTGATCACCGTCGACCACGCCTCCCACACGGTGGCCAACTTCTCGGTGACCAACCACGAGGTGCACGCCGTCTATGAGCGCCTCCCGGTGGAGAGCGGCGAGTACGCCGCGTTCCACTACTCGGTGCCGGTGTTCAAGCGGACCGCGGGCCAGCCGGTGAAGCTGCGGATCCGCTACGACCAGGGCGGCAAGCGGGTCAGCTGGCTGGTGAACGGCAAGACCGTGCTGTCGACGGACAAGATCGGCACGCATGCCTTCGACCGCAAGTACCTGCGCATCGAGCACAGCGGCCCGGACGAGCAGGTGACGGCCACCTCCGTGCAGTGCGGCATCGCGACCGGCAACCTCCTGGACGGCGGCGGTGGCGCCGACGACCGTGACAAGGCGGGGCTGGTGCGCCTGGAGGACAGCCCGAACTTCTACTACGACCCGGCCAAGGGCGCCCCTGCGCCGCAGAAGTTCCACGACGACAAGAGCCTGCAGAGCAACCGGCTGTGGGGGCAGGGCGTGACCCTGAAGGTGCGGTCGTTCAGCATCACGACGTCGGAGTGAGTGCGCGATCGAGCTGAGTACGACGGACAGCGCCCGGTCGGGAGATCCCGGCCGGGCGCTGCGCGTGCTGGGGGGGGGCGGTCAGTCCCGGGTCGAGAAGAGGTCGTCGGTGACCGCGCGCCGGGTCGTCGTCCGGCGGTCGTCCACGCGCTCCCAGTGCTCGCCGTAGATCATGCGGGTCATCGCCGGGAAGCGCAGGAACAGATGGGGGTAACCGGCGGGCGCCGCGGTGGCCTTGTCCAGGTCGGCCAGGTGCCCGGGGCCGAGCTGGAGGTCGACGCTGCCGAGGTTCTGCCGCAGCTGCTCCTCGGTCGTGGCGCCGATCACCGGGATCACGGTGCCGGGACGCGAGCGCAGCCAGGCCAGGGCGACCTGGGCGGGCGGGCGGTCCAACTCCTCGGCGATCCGCACCACTTCACGCACCACGTCGTCACCGGCGCCGCGGGCCCTGCCCCACGCGACCTTGTCGAGACGGCCCTCCTCGCCCCTGAGGTACTTGCCGGTGAGGCGGCCGTCGGCGAGCGGTCCCCAGACGAACGCGGGGAGGTCGAAGGCGTGGGCCATCGGCAGGAACTCGTTCTCGACGGCGCGGTCCAGCAGGTTGTAGTGCACCTGCATGGCCGCGAAGGGAGTCCAACCCCGCGCCTCCGCGAGGGTGTTGGCCTGCGCGATCTCCCAGGCCGGCCAGTTGGAGACGCCGACGTAGAGGACTTTGCCCGCCCGCACCTGGTCGTCCAGGGCCCGCATGACCTCGGCGACCGGGGTGAGGGTGTCGCGGGCGTGCACCCAGAGGATGTCGAGGTGGTCGGTGCGCAGCCGGCGCAGGCTGTCCTCCAGCGAGACCACGAGGTTCTTGCGGTGGTTGCCCGCGGCGTTCACATCGCCGGGGCGGATCTGGAGGGTGTACTTCGTGGTGAGCAGGAAGGAGTCGCGGCGACCGGTCAGCAGCTCGCCCAGCGTGGACTCGGCGCTGCCGCGCCCGTACTCGTTGGAGGTGTCGATCACATTGCCGCCGGCCTCGGCGAACAGGTCGAGGAGCCGGCCGGCGCGTCCCTCGGGCAGCGCCCAGTCGTCGCCGAACGTCATGGTGCCCAGGGCGAGTTCGGAGACACGTAAGCCCGTCTTGCCGAGCACCCGGTAGCGCATCTCGGTCATCGCTCAGACCTCCAGCGCCGGCAGCAGGGTCTCTTCCTCGTAGCGGAAGTGGTCCTCCAGGCCGCCGACCACCCGGTCCAGCTCCGCGCGGAGCCGGGCCACGTCGTCCGGGTTCTGGAAACCGCCCTTGTCGAGCAGTTCCTCGAACTCGGCCAGCGCGGCCTCCACCACCTTGTGCTCCTCGCGCAGCCGGGTGATCGCCGGGACGAGGTGCGGGAAGCGCTTCTCGAAGGCGGAGAAGGAGCCGTCCTCACGGATGTGGTGCATCTGGAGCCCGTAGCAGTACGTCAGGCAGTGCTTGCGCAGCTGTTCCGAGAGGTCCGCCATGGACCCGGGGTCGGCGCCGCCGGCGGTGAGCGTCTCGTCGACGGCCGCGCGCACCCGTGCGAGCTCGGCCCTGAGGTCGGCGTGGTGCTTGAGAAGCTGGGTGCCGATCATCCGGCTGCGCTCGGTGATCACACCGAGGTCGAGCGGGTGCAGGGCGACCACGGGAATGGCACGGCCCGCCTTCTCCTCGTACTCCCGGAACGCCGGATCGAGGGAGCACTGCAACTCCCAGTACCGGTCGCGCTCCTCACCCTCCAGGACCTGGGCGCGGGTGGCGTACGGCCGTACGGCGCCCTCGTCCGTGCCGATCTCCATCGTCACCTGGGGGCTGTCCAGCAGGTTGTGGTACCAGTCGGGGTTCTTCCCGCGTCCGGCGTTGGAGGCGAAGACCAGGTAGCGGTCGCCGTCCTTGTAGTAGATCGCGGGGTTCACATGGGGCTTTCCGGTCTTCCGGCCCATCGTGGTCAGCACCACCATGGGGGCGCCCTCGAACATCCCGCCCACCCGGCCGTTGTTCGCCCGGAACTCCTGGATGACCCGCTCGTTCCAGCTCAGACCGCTGTCTGCCTGCTCTTCACTCATGAGAGTCTCCGCGTTTTATTTTGCTTTGAAAGCAAATCCAAACTGAATCTAGGATCCCCGTACCCCGCTGTCAACCTCGGCCCGCACCGTCACCCGGCGCGCCCCGACCACGGCTCCGGGCCGCCACGCCGACTGCTTCAGCAGGTCGTCGTCGCCCACGAACTCCTGCTCCCGGGGCGCCCCGACACGCGGGGCGAACCAGGTCCCGCTCCCCGCCGCCGGGCGGACCAGACCCCGGCCGTCGGGGCCCGCGCCGTCCAGCAGGGTGAGCAGCCCGAGCGCCGGAACCATCCGGCCCAGCCGCACCGGCTCGCCCTCCTCCCCGCCGTGGTCCAGCAGCAGCCCGCCGCGGTCGGCGGGCCGCAGCCCCGGGCGGTCCACCCGGAGGACCTCCACGCCCTCGACGCACCACACCACCCGGGTGCCGCCCGCCTCGTACCGGATCGAAAGCCGGTGCCACGCGTCGGGAGTGCGGGAGGCCACCGGGACGGCGTACGAGAACGCGGCGTACCGCTCACCGGGGAACGGCACCCGCTCGTACAGGGCGTGCACGCCGGTGTTGGTCAGCAGGAAGTCGCAGACCACATGGGAGACGGGGTCCATGGTGATGAGGGCCGCGGTCGCGAGCCGGACGTCGCCGTCCGGGTCGGGCACCGCGGCGCCGAAGGGATGACGGGCTCCGCCCAGGACGCGCGCCGACAGGGTCGCCGCGCACTCCACGGTCCCGTCGGCCGGTACCTCGAACCCCCGGGCGCCGCCCGGTCCGCGGGCCAGCGCCACCCACGCGAGATGATCACCGGGGCCGCCCGTCCCGCGCCCCTCGGCCGGGGGTGCGAACGCGGGCTCGCCGGTGAGCGGGTCGGTGTCGGCCGGCGTGACCGTCAGGCCCTCGGCCGCGGTCCGCACGGTCACCGGCTGAAGCGGCGGCACGTCCCAGGCGTCGCCGAGGCCGGCGCGGAAATCGTCGTCGAACAGTTCCATGGTCCCTCCGGGGACGGGGTCGCGGGCCGCGAGTGTCGGCACCCGGACACGAGATCCGCTCGAGCCCGCGTCCACTCCGGATCGAGAAACCCCGGGCAGGGTCGCGGCTCCGGTCGACGAGGCCGTGGCCTGTCCGCGTTCGCGTCCGC
>JABFXD010000276.1 GCA_013361925.1 Streptomyces sp.
GAGGGTCGGGGTGAGGTCACGGCCGTCGAACCAGTCGGGGAGCACCCGGTAGGCGAGTCCGCCGACGGCGAGGGACGGGACCGCGAGAACCCACAGCACGACGGTCATGGTGAGGGGCTGACGGCCGTGGTCGGGGGCCTCGGCGCCCTGGCCGTGGAAGGCCAGCAGCCACAGGCGGGTCGCGTACGCCGCGGTGAGCAGGGCGGTGAGCAGGCCGGCGACGAGGACGACCCAGCCGGCCACGCCGGGAGCGTGCTCGGTGTGGCCGGTGGCGACGTGCTCGGCGGCGCCGAGGACGGACTCCTTGGAGAAGAAGCCGCTGAACGGCGGGATCGCGGCGAGCGCGAGGAGTGCCACGGTCATCGTCCAGTAGGCGTCGGGCACGCGGTCCCGCAGATGGCCCATGCGGGACATGGCGGCCAGCGAGTTGGTGCCGGCGGCGTGGATGATCACGCCCGCCGCGAGGAACAGCAGCGCCTTGAAGGCGCCGTGCGACAGGAGGTGGAACACGGCGGCACCGCGGTCGCCGACGGCGAGGGCGCCGGTCATGTAGCCGAGCTGGCCGATCGTCGAGTAGGCGAGGACGCGCTTGATGTCGTCCTGGGCGAGAGCGGCCAGCGCCGAGCCGGCCATGGTGACGGCGGCCATGACGGCGAGGACGACCATCGCGGCCCGCGAGGCCTCGAAGACGGGGAGGAGCCGCGCGACGAAGTAGACACCGGCAGCGACCATCGTCGCCGCGTGGATGAGCGCGGAGACGGGTGTGGGGCCCGCCATCGCGTCCGGGAGCCAGGTGTGCAGCGGGAACTGCGCCGACTTGCCGGCCACGCCCGCCAGGAGCAGCAGGGCGATCAGGGTCGGGTGGTCCAGGCCCCCGCTCGCGACGGCGCCGAGGACCTTCGTGATGCGGAAGGACCCGGCGTCGGTGGCGAGCGCGAACAGGCCGATGAGGAAGGGGACGTCGCCGAGTTTGGTGACGAGGAACGCCTTGATGGAGGCGGCGCGGGCCTCCGGGGTCTCCCAGTAGTGGCCGACGAGGAAGTACGAGCAGATGCCCATGACTTCCCAGCCGACCAGCAGCACCATCAGGTCGCCCGAGTAGACGACGAGGAGCATCGCGGAGGTGAAGAGGGAGACGAGAGCCGCGTAGGAGGGGTAGCGCGGGTCGTCGCGCAGATAGCCGGTCGAGTAGATCTGCACGCAGCTCGCGACGAGGCCGACCAGGACGGCGACGAGGGCGGCGAAGCCGTCGATGTGCAGGGCGAGTTCGATCGGGATCGAGCCGGTGGGCGTGAGCTCCGTGGCGGCGTTCACCGCCTCGTCCCCGCCCTGGCGTACCGCGACCAGTGCGGCCAGCACGAGGGAGCCGAGCGTCGGCAGCACGGCGAGCGGGCGGACGAAGCCGGGGGCGGTGCGGCCCAGGAGCAGGCCGACGACGGCGCCCAGGAAGGGAAGGAGGGGGACGAGGACGGCGAGGGTGGTGGTGGTCACGCGGTGGCCTCTGCCTTCTCGGCCGCGGGGGCGTCGCCATCGGAGTCGTCGGAGCCGTCGGAGCCGGGACCGCCCGATCCGCCGGATCCGTCAGGTCCGTCAGGTCCTTCAGGTCCGTGTCCCTCGGCGGTGTCGCGGAGCTTGTCGATGTCCGAGGTGCCGCGGTTGCGGTAGACGGCGAGGACGATGGCCAGGCCGATACCGATCTCCGCGGCGGCGATGGCGATGGTGAACAGGGTCAGGGCCTGGCCGGAGTGCAGCGTCTCCGCCGCGGTCCTGCTGAGCCACACGTCGAAGGCGACCAGGTTGAGGTTGACGGCGTTGAGCATCAGCTCGACCGACATCAGGACCAGGATCGCGTTGCGGCGGGCGAGGACGCCGTAGAGGCCGGTGCAGAAGAGCAGGGCGGCGAGTACGGCGGGATAGGCGAGGTGCATCAGCGGGCGCCTTCCTGCTCGGCCGACTCGGTTCCCGAAGTCAGGGTTTTTCGCCCGATCGGGTGATTACGGGAATCCGGTACGAACGGGGAACCACCGGACATCGCCCGGGAGTTCACAGGGGGCGGGCTCGACTCCGCCTTCGTCTTGCGGGACAGGACGATCGCGCCGACGAGGGCAGCGAGGAGCAGGACGGAGAGAGCCTCGAAGGGCAGGACCCAGTTCTGGAAGAGGCTCGCTCCGGTGGCCTCCGTCGAGCCGGCGGCGGGGCCGTCCAGATTGATCCAGGTCGTACGGAAGGCGTCGACGACGACCCAGATCAGGGCACCGGCCGAGGCGACGGCGACCGTGAGGGCGGCCCAGCGGTTGCCGGAGTCGGCGTCCGGGGAGCGGCCGATGGGGGCCTTGGTGAGCATCAGACCGAAGAGGAGGAGCACGACGACGGAGCCGACGTAGATGAGGACCTGCACCCAGGCGATGAACTCGGCGGTGAGGAGGAGGTATTCGACGGCGAGACCGCCGAGGGTCACCACCAGCCACAGGGCGGCGTGCACCAGCTGCCGGGTGGTCACGGTGACAAGGGCGGCGCCGAAGGTGACCAGGCCGACGAGCAGGAAAGCGATCTCGACACCGGTCGGGGAGAGGAAGCCGTGGGTTTCGGCGGCAAGACTCACGACTCTCCCTCCTGCTGCTCAGCCTGCGCCGCCAGCTTCTCGGCGGTCTTGCGGGCGGCGGCGATCTCCTTCGGCTCCTCGGCAGCGGGGTCGAGGGCGGGCGGGGCCGGGACGGTCCACATCCACTCGCGGAGCTTGTCGCGTTCGTGGGTGAGCTCGTGGATGTCGGTCTCGGCGTACTCGAACTCCGGGGACCAGAACAGGGCGTCGAAAGGACAGACCTCGATGCAGATACCGCAGTACATGCACAGGGAGAAGTCGATGGCGAAGCGGTCGAGGACGTTGCGGCTGCGCTCACGGCCACCGGGAGCGGCGGGCGGGACCGTCTCCTTGTGGGAGTCGATGTAGATGCACCAGTCCGGGCACTCCCGGGCGCACAGCATGCAGACCGTGCAGTTCTCCTCGAACAGGCCGATGACACCGCGGGTGCGGGGCGGGAGGTCGGGCTGGACCTCGGGGTACTGCTCGGTGACGGTCTTCTTCGTCATCGTGCGCAGGGTGACGGCCAGGCCCTTGGCGAGGCCGGAGCCGGGAAAGCGGGGCCGGGTGGGCGGAACGGGCTCGGCCACTAGGAGATCACCACCTTGACGATGCCGGTGAGGGCGATCTGGGCGAGAGAGAGGGGGACGAGAAGGGTCCAGGACAGCTTCTGCAGCTGGTCCTCGCGGAGCCGGGGGTAGGTCACGCGGAGCCAGATCACGATGAAGGCGAGGACGGCCGTCTTCAGGAGGGTCCACACCCAGCCGAGGCCGTCGGCACCCCAGGGGCCGTGCCAGCCGCCCAGGAAGAGGACGGTGGTCAGGCCGCACAGGACGATGATCCCGGCGTACTCGGCGAGCAGGAACAGGGCGAAGCGGAGGCCGGTGTACTCCGTGTACGCGCCGAAGATGATCTCCGAGTCGGCGACGGGCATGTCGAAGGGCGGGCGCTGGAGTTCGGCGAGGCCGGCGACGAAGAAGACGATCGCGCCGACGATCTGCCAGGGCAGCCACCACCACTCGAAGGCGTCGACGATGCCGGGGAGCGAGACCGTGCCGGCCGCCATCGCGACGGAGGCGGCGGTCAGCAGCATCGGGAGTTCGTAGGCGAGGAGCTGAGCGGCGGTGCGGAGGCCGCCGAGGAGGGAGAACTTGTTGGCGGAGGCCCAGCCGGCCATGAGAGAGCCGAGGACGCCCACGCCCATGACGGCCAGGACGAAGAAGATGCCGGCGTCGACGACCTCGCCGACGGCGCCCTCGCCGGGGCCGATGGGGATGGCGAGGAGGACCAGGAGGTAGGGCAGGAGGGCCACGGCGGGGGCGAGTTGGAAGATGCGGCGGTCGGCGCCCGCCGGCACGACGTCTTCCTTCTGCGCGAACTTCACGCCGTCCGCGACGAGTTGGGCCCAGCCGTGGAAGCCGCCGGCGTACATGGGGCCGAGGCGGCCCTGCATATGGGCCATCACCTTGTGCTCGGTCTGGCCGACGATCAGGGGGAAGGTGAGGAAGACGACGAAGACGATCAGGAGTCGCAGGGCGACGTCGAGAGCGTCGTTCACTGCGGGCCTCCTGCGGGGTCTTCGGGGGTGTGGGGAGTGGGGGGCTTGCTCGGGGTCTTGGGGGCGTCGGAAGCGCCGGGGGTTTCCGGCGTGCCGAGGGTGTCGGGGGCTTCGGGTGCCTCGTCTGGGCCGGGGGCCTGATCCTGCTGGGCGCGGGCATGGTCCTGGCCCGGGTCCTGAACCTGGCCCTGGTCCTGGCTCTGGGCCTGCGGGTCCTGCTCGGTCTTCGGGCGCGGCTCGGCGTCGGGTGGCGGTTCGGCCGTGGAGCCCGGGGATCGCTCCGCATCGGGTTCGGCTTCGGGACGGCGTTCGGAGTCAGGCTCGCGTTGGGGTTCAGGTCCCCGTTCAGGCTCGGGTTCGGGTTCGGGTGCGTCGAAGGCTGGGCGGGCGTGGTGCCACGGGGCGTCGGCGCTGCGGGGAGCCGTTGAGGCGGGGCGCGTGGGCGCGGGCGCGTCGTCGGTCGACGTGGTGCCGGAGTCGGTGGTGTCAGGTGCGGGGCGCTGGCTGGTGGAGCCGTCCGAGGCGCTGCGGGAGCGGCGTGGCCCTGCGGGGGCTGTGCCGGTTGCCGGACGCTGGGAGGCCGAGCCCTCGCTCTGGGCGTCGGCGACGGCATCGCCGCCGGCTGCCGTCTGGCTCGCCGAGCCCTGAGCGGCGGTGCGGGAGCGCCGGGGGCCGGGGGCCGGGGTCGCGGGTGTCGCCGGTGCGTCCGCTTGGCTGGCGGAACCCTCCACCGCGGAACGCGAACGACGCTGAGCCGCGGCCGGTGCTTCAGCAGTCGGCGCAGCTCCCGCCGCCCCCGGAACCTCCGCCTGGCTCGCCGAACCCTCCGCCGTCGAACGCGACCGACGGGGCCCCACAGCCGGAGCCCCCGGAGCCCCCCCAGCCGACGCAGACCCCGAAGCGCCCGGAAGCTCTGCCTGGCTCGCCGAGCCCTCCGCCGCCGAGCGCGAACGACGAGGCCCCGCAGCCGGGGGTGTCGGGGTAGCGGTGGGGGTCGGGGGCTGCGGTTGGGTGGCTGAGCCTTCCGTCGTGGTGCGGGTGCGGCGGGCGGGGCGTTCGCCAGGGGTGGCGCCCGTGGCGCGGGGGCCCGCTGTGCGGGTGGGGCGGGTGGGCGCTGGGGGGAGTTGGCCCTTGAGGGGGCCCCATTCGTTGGGGTCGGGGACGCCTGGGGGGAGCATCTGGCGGCGCTTGGGGCCGCCGTG
>JABFXD010000444.1 GCA_013361925.1 Streptomyces sp.
GCCCGCTCCAGCGCGTCGGCGTACGTCACCACGCGGGCGCCGCCGTGCTCGGCGACGTACGCCCGCGCGGTCGCCGGTGCGACGAAGGGCAGCAGTTCGTCGCTGTCGGCGACCCAGACGGCCTTGTCGGCGAACCAGAGGGTACCGGTGGTGGCATCGGGGACGTAGGCCGCGCGGATGCCGTCCTGGTGGGCCGAGACGTACGCCAGGAGTTCGGTGGGCGTCTTGAAGGCGCGGGTCGCGGAGGCGCCCTCGGGCCAGACCTCGCTCGCGGCGGCGGGCGGGGCGGCGGTGAGCTGCTTGGCGTACGACGTGCCGAGGGCCTTCTTGACGTACTGGTCGTCGACGAAGGCGTCCACGTCGATGTCGCCGGTCAGCTTGGCCGACTTCAGGATCGAGACGTCGTCCTTGAGCGCGGAGACCAGCTGGGGCTTGATCGCGGGGTCGAAGGTGGAGATGCCGTGGGCGCCGTTGTAGAGGTAGACGACCTCGGCGGGCAGCCGGGTGGCCTTCGCGACCTTCTCGGCGGCGTCGACGGGGTGCTCGTTCAGGTAGTCCGTGGCCTCGGCCTGGGCCTTGAGGAAGGCCTCCAGGACGGTCGGGCGGTGCTCGGCGAAGTCCTCGCGGGCGGTGACGCCGTGGAAGGTGGGGAGGTTCAGCTCGGCCCCGTCGTAGAGGGCCTTGGCCTTGCCCTGGTAGGTGAGCAGGCCGGGCCAGGCGACGAACTGGGAGAGCGCGTCCGCGCTGCCCGCCGACAGGGCCGAAGCACCCACCGCGGGCTGCTGGTTGAGCTTCTCGATGTCCTTGTCGGGGTCGAGGCCGGCGCGCTGGAGAGCCCGTACGAGCGTGCCGTCGGCGGCGGAGCCGACGCTGGTGGAGACCTTCTTGCCGCGCAGGTCCGTCAGCGTGGACAGCTTCGAGTCGGGCGCGGTGACGATGGTGTTGAGGCCGCCGCGGAGGTTGTAGCCGGTGACGGAGACCAGGTGGGTCGGCTTGCCGAGCTGCTTGCCGCGGGCCGCGTTGATGAGGAGCGGGAAGTCGCCCATCGAGCCGATGTCGATCTTCCCGGCGGTCATCTGGGCGGTGATCGGGGCGCCGGTCGCGTAGTCCTGCCAGTCGACCTTGTAGGTGGTGCCGTCGCCGAGGGCGTTGAGCTCCTTCTCGAAGTAGCCGAGCGAGCGGAGCAGGGTGCCGGCGGTGACGGTGTTGATGGTCCTGGACTGGTAGCCGACGGTCACGGTGACCGTGGACCCGTCGCCCGCCTCGGCGCTGCCGCCGCAGGCCGTCAGGGGCGCCAGCAGCAGGAGGGTGGCTGCGGCGACTGCGTGGTTCTTCATGGGAGTCGGGACCTCTCAGCGGAGCAGATAGGGCATGTTGACCGTGACGGCTCCGGTGGGACAGCGGGCCGCGCACGGGCCGCAGTACCAGCACTCGTCGACGTGCATGTAGGCCTTGCCGCTGCTCTCGTCGATGGCGAGGGAGTCCAGCGGGCACATGTCGACGCAGAGCGTGCAGCCGTCGATGCACTTCGACTCGTCGATGGTCACGGGCACGTCGGCCCGCTGGGGCGCCAAGGGCATGGCTGTCTCCAGGAAGGTCCAGCTCGGAAGGGAGAGGGTGGGTCAGAGGGACCGGTGCAGCAGGCCGCTCATCGTGATGCGGTCGCCGCGGAAGCGGATGAACTCCAGGTCGACGGGGCGTCCGTCGGCGAGGTGGGTGAGGCGTTCCAGCATGAGGACGGCGGCTCCGCGCGGGGCTTCGAGCACGGCGGCGGAGTGGGCGTCCGCGTTGACCGCCTCCAGGGTGATCTCGGCGTGGCCGAGGCCCTGGCCGGTGATCGACTCCAGGAGCCTGAAGACGTCGGTGTTCTCCAGGTCGGCGCCGAGCAGGGCGGTGCCGATGTCGAGCGGGATGTAGGTGAGGTCGAGGGAGAGGGGGAGGCCGTTGAGCCGGCGGAGGCGTTCGATGTAGAGGACATCGGTGCCGGGCGGGACATGGAGGCGCTCGGCGACCGGGTGCGGTGCCGGGGCGGGGCCCATCGTGCGGACCTCGTTGGTGACGGTGCCGTGTTCGCGCAGGGTTTCCGCGAGGCCCATCAGACGGTCGAGGCCGTGCGGGTACTTCCGGGCGACGACCACGGTGCCGACGCCGGGGAGGCGGTCGACGAGACCTTCGGCGCGGAGCAGGTCCAGGGCTTGGCGGACCGTGTTGCGGGAGGCGCCGTAGTCGGTGGCGAGGGTCGTCTCGTGGGGGAGGGAGCCGTCCTCGAAGCCACCGGAGAGGACCTGGTGGCGCAGGAGGTCGGCGAGCTGCCGTGCCTGGTCCGCGCGCAGCCGACGCCGCGCGCGGTGGGCGGCGACGGTGGTCGCGCCCTGGCCGGCGTGGTCACGGATGCGGTCGGAAGGAGGCATGGCGGGAACCATACCGACGGGGTAGGGAATGAGGTGTTGCAGGAGTGTTGCGCCACTCCGGACGCCGCTGGGTCAGCCTTTGACCTGCGGTTTCAGGGGTGCGAGGGAGAGATCTGCCACCTCGCCTAGGCCAGCGCGCTCAACCCGGGTCCGAAAACGATCAGCAACGGCAGCAGCGGCACCAGCCCCGCCACGGTGGCCGTGACCGCGCGGTGTCTGCGTCCCAGCCGGGGTCGCGGCTCCAGCAAGCGGTCCACCCGCTCGCCGAGCAGCCGGTGGCTGGACGCGCAGGACAGGACGCCCCGGTGCTGGTTCAGCTCGATCAGGGCCAGCGCGGTGGTCAGATGGCCGCAGCGCCGGGACGCGGTGTCGTCGGCGGCGAGCTCCACCAGGCGGTGGGTCTGCTCGCAGAAGTGGGCGAACAGCGGGACCCGGGAGAAGCCGGTCGCCAGGGCCGTCGACAGATGCAGCAGCCAGTCGTGGTGGGCGCGGGCGTGGTCGCGCTCATGGGTGAGGACGGCGTCCAGCTGTACGTCGGTGAGGCGGTGCAGCGCTCCGGTCGTCACCACCAGCTGCGGCGGGCTGCCCGGCATCCACCAGGCGTCGGGGTACTCGTCCTCCAGCACCAGGAGCGGGCCGCGCGCGGCCTCCTCAAGACCGCCGGGCAGTTCCGGGGCGCGCTCGCGCAGATGGGCCCTCGTCCGGCCGCGCCGCCGGCGGGCCTCGACCAGCTCGCGGGCCAGCATCGCCGTCGTCCAGGCGGCGCCGCAGGCCAGCAGCAGGGTGAGGACGGTGGCCCAGGCCGGGGCGGCGGAGAGGTCGTACGCCGCCGTCACGGCCGGGGGCGCGGGCGCGAAGACATGGTCGCGGACCGTGTGGAAGACGGCCGCCGCGCCCAGGACCAGGGCGGTGAGATTGCACATCAGCACGGTGGCGACCAGGCACTGCCACACCCACAGCGCGACCACGGGTTCCCGCTCGGGCCAGTCGGCCCGGGTCAGCGCGCGCGGCGCCGGCACGGCGGCCGTCAGGGCGACGGCGCTCAGCAGGAGCAGGCAGACAGTCATGCCACGGGCTCCGGATCCTGGTCGACGGAAGGGGCGAGGAAGGGCTGCGCGGCGGGGGTGCGGGGCCGTGCGCACACCGTCCGCCGCCGTCAGTATGACGGCGCCGGGCGGCACATGGCAGACCTCGGCGGCACCGCCGCCCGCCACCTCAACTCATCCTCGACTCCGCCAGTTCCCGAGCGGCAGGTCAAAGACCCGCGGACAGCCCGCCCGGGCCCGCGTTCGGCGCCGCGACCCGCCCCACGACCTCGCCGAGGCCGACCCGTACCCCGTCCGGTCCAGGGGCCCACGCCGACAGGGTCACCACGTCGCCGTCCTCCAGGAACGTCCGCTTGCCGTCCGGGAGTTCGAGGGTGTCCCGGCCGTTCCAGGTCAGCTCCAGCAGGGAGCCGCGTTCCTGTTCGGCGGGGCCGCTCACCGTGCCGGAGCCGTACAGGTCGCCGGTGCGCAGCGAGGCGCCGTTGACCGTCATATGGGCCAGTTGCTGGGCGGCCGTCCAGTACATGGAGGAGAAGGGCGGCTCGGAGACGACGTGGCCGTTGACGGCGACGGAGATACGGAGGTCGTAACCGGCGGGCTCCGCGTCGGGGACGGTGTCGTCGAGGTACGGCAGCAGTTCGTGCGTCCGCTGCGGCGGGGCCACCCGGGCCTCCTCCAGCGCGTCCAGCGGGGTGATCCACGCCGACACGGACGTGGCGAAGGACTTGCCGAGGAACGGGCCGAGGGGGACGTACTCCCAGGCCTGGATGTCGCGGGCCGACCAGTCGTTGAGCAGACAGAGGCCGAACACGTGGTCCCGGAAGTCGGCCAGCGCAACGGAGGAGCCCATGGGTGACGGGGCTCCGACCACGAAGCCGACCTCCGCCTCGATGTCCAGGCGGACGGAGGGGCCGAAGACCGGGGCCGGGTCGGTGGGGGCCTTGCGCTGGCCCCAGGGGCGTACGACCTCGGTGCCCGAGACGACGACCGTGCCCGAGCGGCCGTGGTAACCGATGGGCAGATGCTTCCAGTTGGGGGTGAGGGAGTCCGCGGCGTCGGGGCGGAAGATCCGGCCGACGTTCCGGGCGTGGTTCTCGGAGGCGTAGAAGTCGACGTAGTCGGCGACCTCGAAGGGGAGGTGCAGGGTCACGGACGACAGGGGGTGGAGGAACTCCGCGACGGTGGCCTGGTGGGCCGGCACCGTCACCCACGCCGTCAGCGCGCGGCGGACGTCCGACCAGGTGGTGCGGCCCGCCGCGAGCAGCGGGTTCAGCGAGGGCCGGGCGAGCAGGGGGGCGTAGGGGGAGCCGAGGGCCAGGGCCGCCGCGCCGGCGTCGAGGACGTGGTCGCCGAGGCGGACGCCGACGGTCCGGTCGCCGGCGCCGGACAGGGAGAAGACGCCGTAGGGGAGGTTGTGCGGGCC
This sequence comes from Streptomyces sp., assembly GCA_013361925.1. Taxonomy (GTDB): domain Bacteria; phylum Actinomycetota; class Actinomycetes; order Streptomycetales; family Streptomycetaceae; genus Streptomyces. The sequence continues at coordinate 4,881 of JABFXD010000444.1, forward strand.
GAAGGGGTCGCCCTCGGGGAGATCGAAGGGGGGCATGGGGTGCTGCCTCACTCTCCAACGCTGGGTAGGTGATGTCACCGCGTACGCATGTGGTCGCGCCACACGTTACGGCCGAGTTGCCTGTCTCGGCAGTGCCTAAAGAGTTAGCAATGTCCTGATAAGCATCGGTCGGAGGCGGCAATTCCGGCTTAGCTTCCTTTGGGGACAACGGGCGGGGTGGGGCCGTTCCGTAGACGGGACACGTGGGGGGACCCGTGGCCAGGAGTGCTGACGTTCGTGTGCCGTTCGAGCCCGACCGGGAAGTACCGGGTTTGATCGTGAAGTTCGGCGACTATCCGCTGCACCACGGCGGGGTCGGCGCGATCCGCAGTCTGGGCCGTCTCGGCGTCCCGATGTATGCGATCACGGAGGACCGTTACACGCCCGCCGCGGCTTCCCGCTATCTC
>JABFXD010000281.1 GCA_013361925.1 Streptomyces sp.
ACAGCTCGATGTCTGTCGTGTTCTCCTGGCCCACGGTGATGAACGGCATGGGTGTCCCTCTCGGATGGGTTGCGGGGCGACGGGTGGCGCCCCCGAACTCGGTTTCGCGCCTACAGATTTGTATCGGGGCGTGCACCCCCGTAACCGTCAAATGACTCAAATTCGCACGCCAGCGGGCAGGAGGCTCACCCGGTCGTCCGTGAACCCGAGGTGGAGCCGCCGCCGTTCCAGTGCTGGAGGCTGCCTGTCGATCGGGCCGGTCCGACGAGGTGTCCGGTCGCGGCACCAGCACATGCCAGCCTCTCTTCGTCCCCTTCGACACAGACAGGTCGTGTATCCGATGCCACTGGACTCGGCGTTCGCCAAGATTGTCGACGCCTATCGGACCTGTGAGTTCGCCACCCTCGGCCGGGACGGCACGCCGATCGTCTGGCCGACGGCGACGCTTCGTCTCAAGGACGACACGTTTCTCGTCACCACGTCGCTCGCCTTCGCCCAGAAGGCCCTCAACGTGCGTCGCGACGGCAGGGTCGCCCTGCTCTTCTCCGATCCCACCGGCAGCGGGTCGGACGGTGCTGAGCAGGTGTTCATCTCCGGTACGGCGGTCTGCCCGGAGGAGATCGTCACCTCACCGTCGGGCAATGAGGCGTACTGGTCGATGCTCTTCGACCGCCAGCCCGACAGCCGACGGTATGTGGACCTGCCCGCACGTTGGCTCATGGACTGGTACTACCTGCGGCTGCTGATCACCGTCACCCCCACGGCCGTGACCGTCCGCCCGCCCCTGTCCGCCGGCCTGCGCACCGCCGCGGACACGGGGTTTTCCCTGCCCGGCGCCGACATTCTCGCGCGCTTTTCCACCGCCGTCCTCGGTGCCCGGGACGCTTCTGGTGCTCCCCTGCTCATGCGGACGCCGGTCCGGGCGACGCCGGAGGGGTTCTTGGTGGAGACCGCTACCGATTGCGAAGTGGTGGCCGGTCCGGCCTCTTTGCTCGTGCACCGCCACGACGACCGGCTCGCCGGTCTGTACAACGCGCTGGTGCGGGGCGAGTTGCGGCGGTCCGGCGATGGCGGCTGGCTGCTGGTGCCGCACCGTGTCGTCGAGCCGTCGGGAGGCGGCGGCGCTCGCACACTGCGTAACGCCCGTCGCGCGACGAACGCCTACCTCCGCAAGCGCGACCTGCGCCAGCCGCGGGTGGACTGGCCCGGGTTGAAGGCTCTCGCCGCCGCGTCCGCGGCCCGGGCCGGCGAATCCTGACTCGGGCTGCCGATCCCCGGTCAGGACGCGGCATCCGGGGCGGGCGCAAGTGCCCGAAGCGCCGCCCGCCCCGTCAGGCGTCATACCTCGCGGTCCGAGCGCCAGCCGCATTCCTCGTGCGGGCACTGCAGCGTGAGAATGCCCGGATGGGCACTGGGGCCTCGGTGGATGCCAGGGGATCCGCAGCGGGGGCATGCGCGGTCGGGGAGGGCGGACGGGACCGTTCGATCCCCGGGGTCTGCGGGCGCCGTCCGATGGGCGGACGCTGACGCGTTGTTCTGGGGGTGCAGGAGGACCTCGCAGAGGGGAACAGCCGAACTTCTTCGCCGGGCGGATATGCCTTACATCGACGACAACGGGACAGAGGCGGAGCGGGGTTCATCCGGTGGTGGGCAGTGCCGGGCATCGGAAGACATGTGTGTGATGGCGATCACACAGGTTTTTCTCCCGCGCCTGTAAGAAGCGGGCCGCTGCACACATTTCCAGGTATGAAAGCCGAGATGAGGGGGTGCTCGTGACGCCTGCCGAGCGCTTCCACGATGTCTACGAGGAGTGCTACCCGCGGGTCCTCGCCTACGCCACCAGTCTGGTGGGACGTCAGGTGGGCGAGGACATCACCAGCGAGACGTTCACCGTTGCCTGGCGGCGCATCCACGACGACGTCCCCCACCCGAGCCTGCCGTGGCTCCTGGGGGTGGCCCGCAATCTGGTGCGGGAGATGCGCCGCCGGGACGCTCTGCGGTACCTCCTCGCCGCCGAGGAAGCACAGCGCATCGCCCATGGCGCCCAGGACCGGGCCGGTGACGTCGCGGCGATGGTCACCGACCGGCATGTCGCGTTGCAGGCCCTTGCGGGTCTGCCGGAGGGCGACCGGGAGTTGCTGACCCTGGTCGCCTGGCACGGCCTGAGCACAAAGGAGGCCGCCCAGGTCCTCAAGTGCACCGGCGCAGCACTGGCCGTCCGTCTCTACCGTGCGCGCCGGCGCCTGGAGAAGGCCCTGGAAGCGGCACAGACGGCCGACCCTCCCGAGGCGGCGCCCGCGCGCGCCGTAGGCATCACCCGACCGCACAGCGAAGGAGCACCCGCGTGAAGAAGGCACAGGATCGATCGAAGCGAGCCGACACCATGCAGGTGCTCGCGGACGCGCGGCCCGACGAGCTGGACCCGGCACGGTTGACCGACCCCACGCGGCAGCGGCAGGACTTCGCGCGTATCGTCGCCGAGCCCGTGGACGCCCGGGTGGCGCGCCGGTCGATGCGTTTCCGTCCGCTGGGGGCGGTTGCCCTCGTGGCGGTGGCGGCGTCCGTGGTGGTGTCGGTGGGCACCTTCGACCGGCAGGCACCGGCCGCTCCGCCTGCGGCGCAGGCGCCCAGCGGCACGGCCGGGACTCCGGTCGACGGTCATATCGAACTGCTCAGCGCGGCGAAGAAGGCAGAGGCCGCGCCCGCCGAGGGGACGTACTGGCAGACCACCACGCTGGCGCGGTACGTGGATGTCGCTGAGGTGGGCGGGCAGTACTTCGCCGTGCGCAGCGCGTCGACCGAGGACTGGTCGGTGGGTGTGCGGCCGGGGACGAAGAGTCTGATGGTGTCCGGTCTGGATTCCGAGGTCGAGCCCCGGACCGCGGCGGACGAGGCGGTGTGGCAGGCCGTGGGCTCGCCGCGCACGGTCCAGGTCGAGGTCGGGCAGCAGAGCGGGACCCACAAGGTCGCCTTCACCATGGGGGCCGGGCGGCCGACGGTCATGCGCACCGACCTCGGCGGCAAGATCTATGCCGTCGGCCCGAACAACGTCACCTACCAGGACCTGCGGGCACTGCCCTCCACCAGCGGTGAACTGCGCCGCCATCTGGAGGAGTTGTACGCACAGGACAACGGCGCCGACGGCGGCACGTCGGGCCGCAGTACCTGGATGCTGCGTCAGGCGGGCAACCTCGTCACGATGCCCGTGAAGCCCGAGGTCCGGGCGGCGGCGTACCGGGTGATGGCCGGTCTGCCCGGTGTCCGGGTGGTCGGTCATGTCACCGACCCGCTGGGACGTGAAGGGGTGGCCGTCGAGTTCCCCGGCACGTACCGGACGGCACTCGGCACGACGAAGCAGCGCCTGGTCATCGACCCCTCCACCGGGGACATGCTCAGCGACGAACTCCTGCTCGTCGAGCCCTCGGCCAGGGCGAAGGCGGCGGGTCTCAAGGCGGGTACGGCGGTCAACTACCAGGCGACCAGCCGTATGGGCTGGGGCGAACGCCAGATCACCGTGCCGAAGGACGCCCGGAGCTGATCCGGCGCACCGTACAACTCGTGGCGTCCGCCAGCACTCCAAGCCCCGCCCCGGGGCAGCTCGAACCTCCCGAGAAGGCCGATACCCATGCGCCTGCACAGGCCCTGCCTTTCAGCGACCGCGGTCCTCGTCGTCTCCGCACTGGGGATCACCACGTACCACCACCTGGCCGAGGGCGACTCCCATGCGGCTCGTGTCCGGGCCACGAGTACCGAGCAGGCGGCCGAGGAGCCGGTGCCCGCGTCCGCTGCTCCGTCGGCGACGGTTCAATCGCGGCCGCAGCTCCCCGCCCGGCTGCCGGGGCTCGGCCCGAAGACGCTGGCGCGCGTCCCGGCTGCCGCCCGGCAGGTCGTCGTCGTGACGGGAGCCGGCAAGAAGTCGTCGTCCTCGCAGGTCGTGCTCTGGCGGCGGGTCGACGGCGGCTGGCGTCGCGGGGAGGTGTGGGCCGCGCACAACGGCTACGCGGGCTGGACGGACAAGCACTATGTGGGTGATCTGCACAGTCCCATAGGGGTGTTCGGACTCACCGACGCCGGCGGTCGGCTGGCCGATCCCGGCACCAGGCTGCCCTATCACCAGTCCGGTGCCTTCTCGGTCAGCGGCACCGGCTTCGAAGGGGAACCGTTGGCCGGGTCCTTCGACTATGTCATCGCCCTCAACTACAACCGGCAGCCCGGAACGTCGCCGATGGACGGCACCAAGCCGCTGGGGGAAGGCCGCGGTGGGGGGATATGGATCCACGTCGACCACGGCGGCCCCACCCATGCCTGCATCAGCCTCTCCAAGACCCATATGAAGGAGTTGCTGCGCACGCTCGATCCCGCGGATCATCCTGTCGCCGTCCTGGGCGACGCCGCCTCGCTCGCCCGCTGACCGCCCGGCCGGGTGTCAGCGGTGCGGTGAGCGGGCTCTTCGGCCGAGCCGCCCGGGGTCACCCGGTGCGCAGCAGTCCGGTGACGAGGAGGTGCAGGGTACGGCCGAGCATCGCGGCGAAGTCGACCTTCGTGTCGGTGAGTTCGGGGTGCCGCTGGGCCTCGGCGACGGCTTCCGAGGGGTGGGCGAACGGCCAGAGCCCGGCCGTGCAGACGACAGTCAGGGAGACCAGCTCGCGGGCGGCGTCCGGGGTCAGCGCGGTGATGTGCCGGCGCAGCAGGTCGGCCAGGGCGCGCAGGAGCCGGACGTGGGCCAGCTTGAACTCGCGCGCCGACTCGGCGGAGATGTTCCGTTCGAGCTCCGAGCCCAGGGCGCTGAACAGGTCGCACAGCAGGGGGCGGCGGGCCAGCGAGTGGGCCAGGGTGTCCGTGACCGCGGTCACGGACCCTTCGGTCGTGGCCAGTTCGGCGGTCAGGTCGTCGATCCACTGGGCCAGGGAGCGGTTGAGGAGTTCGAAGAAGACCGCTTCCCTGGTCTCGAAGTAGCGCACGACGTTGGTCTTCGACAGCCCGACGCGGCGACTCAGCTCCCGCAGGCTGATCTCGCTGACCGGCATCTCGGTCAGCAGCTGTGTCGCGGCGTCGAGGATGGCCTGCTTGCGGATCTCGCGCTGTTCGGCGCTGCGCGCGCGTTGAAAGCCGGCGGTCCGGTCGTCTGCTGTCATCGTCGCTTCCCCGGGGATACATCTTGCTCGCGGCCCGTGTGGCGCCGCCTGCGGCAACCCTAAGCCCCGTCGGCGCCGGTCCTCGGGGCGGCACCGGCGGGTTCCGGGGCCGGTCCCGGGGCGGCACCGGCGGGTCCGGGGCCGGTTTCTGAGGCGGCGCCGGGGGTGCGGCCGGGGCGGTTCCCGGCTT
>JABFXD010000368.1 GCA_013361925.1 Streptomyces sp.
ACGCTCACCACACCCGTACCGACGCCCCCTTGGCGAAGAGCGGGCTCGTCGCGTCCGCCGGTGGTTCGTCCAGCGGCTCGGCGATCTCCTCCACCGTCGGCCCCACCTTCGCCGCGATCGGGTCGAGGAGGTCGAGGTCGAAGCCGTACACGCGCGCGGCGTTACCGCCGACCATCGCCGCGACCTCGTCGCGGGGCACGCGCGCGTAGGCGTACCGCAGGCCCTCGCGCGTGTACGGGTACGTCCCCTCGTCGTGCGGGTAGTCGCTGCCCCACATGATCTTGTCGACGCCGATCCGGTCCCGCAGCGGCACCTCGTGCGGGCGCATGAAGCTGGCGCCGACGAAGCAGTTGTCGCGCCAGACCTGCGAGGGCGCGTCCCCCATACGGGCGGCGAGTCCCGCGCCGAACTTGGACTCGGCGGTGGTGGCTTTCGTCGCCGCCGCGATCAGACGCCCGTGGTAGTAGTCCAGCATCTCCAGGACGCCGGGTATCCATCCCGAGCCCTGTTCGGTGAGGACCAGCTTCAGCTCCGGGTGGCGGCGGAAGGCGCCGCCGAAGACCAGGTGCCACAGCGCCCGGTGCGAGAACCAGGTCGTCTCGACCATGAACACCGCGCGGGCGGCCGGTTCGTCGCCGAGCGGCGGGGACGCCGACCCCGCGTGGTGGTTGACGGGCACGCCCAGCTCCGCGCAGACCGCCCAGAGCGGGTCGTACGCCGACGAGTACAGCTCGGGCAGTCCGGAGCCCGGCGGGGTGCCGGGCAGCATCAGGCCGCCCTTGAGGCCCGCCCCGGCGGCCCACCGGACCTCCTTGACGGCTTCCTCGACGTCGTTGAGGAGGATCTGGAAGACGCCCGCGCGGCGGCCCGGTGCGGCGGCGCAGAAGTCGGCCATCCAGCGGTTGTGGGCGCGCAGTCCGGCCCAACGCCGCTCGAAGTCCTCCGTGGTGGGCGCGGGAGCCATGAGGGAGCTGGACGGGAAGAACGGCGGGATGGTGTTCGGGAAGAGCACCTCGGCGACGATCCCGTCCGCCTCCAGCTCCGCGAGCCGCCGCTCGGAGTTCCAGTTCTTGTCGGCGGTGTCGGCGACCAGGTCCTCGTACGGGTTGACGTACGTCGCCGCCCAGACGTCGAACTCGTCGTGGTACCGCTTCTCCAGATAGGGCCGGTAGTCGAGCAGGTCGGCGCCCGCGTGGCAGTCGGCCGAGATCACCGTGTAGCGGTCGGTCATCAGGATGCCCCCAGCACAGGGAAGTCGTGGTCGGTCAGCCAGTGCCGGCCCACCTCGCGCGAGCGCGCCCAGGACGCCTCCACGGCCGTCTGGTCGGTGCTCTGGCCGAGGTCGGCGGGGGTGGGGCCGATACGGCGGGCGAGCGGGGTCAGCTTCTCGACGTCGAAGCCGAAGACGTCGGCCGCGGCGAGGCCCAGCATGCGGCGGGTCTCGGTGACCGGGATGTCGTGGAAGGTGCGCTTCAGCCACGCGCGCGTGTCGGGCCAGGTGCCCTCGGGGTGCGGGAAGTCGCTGCCCCAGAGGATGTTGTCGACGCCGATCTCGTAGCGCTGGGCGAGTTCGCGGCGCTTGGTGTTGGTGGCGCAGACGAAGACCTGGCGGTCGAGGTACTCGTGCGGCGGGCGCTTCAGCTCCTGGAACGGGGAGAGCTTCTTGCCGCCGTGCGCGCCGAGGTAGAGGCGGTCCATGAACCACAGCAGGTTCGGCAGCCACCAGCAGCCCGACTCGGCGACCCCGAACCTGAGCCCGGGGTGGCGTTCGAAGACGCCGGACCAGAGCAGGAACCACAGGGGCCGGGCGGGCCACCAGGTCACCTCGCTGACGAAGATGCCCAGATGGTCGCCGTACTCGTGCCGCGGCGCCGATCCGGAGTGGGTGGTCACCGGCATCGCGCACTCGGCCGCCGCCGCCCACACGGGATCGTAACGGCGGTCGTGGTACGGCTCCTTGTCGCCCCACAGGGCGGGGATCATCAGCGCGCCGAGCCCGGACTCCTTGGCCCGGTACACCTCGGCGACCACCTTCGGCACGTCGGCCGTGATCGGCAACAGGGCGACCCCGCAGTGCCGTTCGGGGTGCTCGGACACGAACTCCGCCAGCCAGCGGTTGTGCGCCTGCGCGCCCGCCATGCCCAGCTCCGGGTCGTGGTCGCCGGAGAGCCCGAGGCCCACCCCGAAGGGCGCGGCCGTCTGGCTGTCCACGGCGTCGGCGTCCGGGAAGACGACCTCGGCGGCCACCCCGTCGCCGTCCAGCTCCTTGAGCCGCTGCGCGGTGTCCCAGCCTCCGCGCAGGCCCTCCTCGTGGTCCTGGAACCACTTGGTCGCGAAGGCCTCGTTGCGGATGCCGAGCCGGGTCATCTCCGCCCGGCGCCGCTCGCGCCCGGCGAGGAAGTCGTCGAAGTCCCGGTGGAAACGGGCGTCCAGATAGGGCCGGTACTCCTCGGTGGGCAGCCCGGCGTGGCAGTCGGAGGAGATGATCAGATAGGGCTCCTGGTCGGTCACGTCGACCCCCTCGGTCAGTCCAGGATGAAGTTCTCCAGGTACGACGGGTTCGCGCGGTCCAGCATCGACTGGGCACGCGCGCGTATCTGCGCGTCGCTGTGCTCGCTCGCCGGCAGCATCCAGAAGCGGTCCGCGCGGATGCCGTCCACGACGGTCGCGGCCACCTCCTCGACGGGCGTGAAGCGCACCTCCCGGCCCGCCTCCCTCATCGCGGTCTCCCACTGGTCGAGGCTGCGGTACGGCGTCCTGCGGGGCCGCTCCTTGGCGTACCGCTCGGGGCGGTTGCGATGGGACTCCCACAGGCCGGTGCGGAGCATGTGGGGGCCCGGGAAGAGGACGGAGGCGCCCACGCGCGCGTGCTCGGCCTTCAGATGGGCGTACAGGGACTCGGTCATCGTCACGACGGCCGCCTTGGTGACGGCGTAGACGGAGGCGGTGGGGAGCGGGGCGATACCGCCGTCACCGGAGGATGTGTTGACCACATGACCGGGTTGACCCGACTTGATCATGTGGGGGACGAACGCCTGGACACCATGGAAGACGCCCCACACATTGACGGAGAACGCCCACTTCCAGTCGTTCGGCTCGTGCTCCCACATACGGCCCTCGGCGCCGGAGCCGACCCCGGCGTTGTTGCACAGGACATGGACGGCGCCGTACGTCTCGTAGGCGAAGTCCGCCAGTTCCAGGACCTGTTCGCGCTCGCCGACGTCGACCACGCGCGCGTGCGCGTCGGCGCCGTCCGCGCGGAGCGCCGCGACGGCCGCGTCCAGCGCCGGTCGTTCGACGTCGGCGAGGACGACCTTGAGGCCCTCCGCGGCGAACCGGCGGGCCATCGCGAGGCCGATGCCGCTCGCGGCACCGGTGACGACGGCCACTTGTCCGGGAAGCAGCTCCACTAGGCGCTCCCCTCGGGCGGCCCGTCCAGCACCTGCGCCGGATCGTCGTAGCGCTGATGGACGTACGGCAGCAGCGCCCGCGCGTCCACCCGTTCGACGACCTTGCCGCGCTGGTCGCTGGTCTTCTCGCCGAGGGTGATCTCCAGCAGCCGGCGCACCGGCAGGTCGGCCACGGGGTCGTACCTCGACTCGCGCAGCACGACCTCGCCGGTGATCCGCTCCAGGCGGCGCACCTTCTCGTTGCGCAGGCAGTGCACGAGGACCGGGTCGCCGTCGAAGCCGGAACCGTCCACCGCGGGAAGGAACTTGAAGTAGAAGTCGGTCTTCTGGGCCGGCTCCGGCGGCGGCAGCTCCTCGGCGACCGTGCCCCGCACCTCCACGAAGGCGATGCCGTGCCGGGCCAGGCGGGCGCGTACGTCACGGCCCTCGCGCTCGACGACGACCTCGCCGAGCTTCTTCGGCTCGCCGAACACCTCACGGCCGCCGATCAGGGCCCGTTCATGGGTCATCGGCATGACCAGGGGGTACCAGCCGTCGACGCCGTCATGGGCCGCGGCGACCGCGAACGAGCCCGCGCCGAGCGGGTATCCGGGCAGGTCGACCTTGCTGATGTTGACCCGGGCCAGCGGCCGGTCCGTGGGCTTCAGAGGCGGCGGCAGGACCGCCGCGACCGCGTCCGGGTCGGTCTCCCAGACGGCCACCACCCCGGTGGACCAGATGTCGGGGAGCCGCGCGCCCGCGGTGCGCGCGGCGGCGATCTCCGCCTCGGTCCGCGCGCCGTACCGTACGCGTGCCATGCCGTACCGCCCTTCTTCTGATGGGCCGTCAGTCACCTGTAACACAGTTACAGCAGACTCCGCGCGGGGTAAATACGCGTGCACGGACCGGACTTGGGGGCAGCAATGGCGAGAGCGTCGCTCACCCGTGACGAAGTCCTGGACACCGCCGCCGACCTGGTGAAGCAGCACGGCCCCGAGGCACTGACGATGCGCAAGCTCGCCGCCGAACTGGGCACCGCCGTCACCTCCATCTACTGGCACGTCGGCAACCGGGAGTCCCTGCTGGACGCGCTCGTGCGGCGGACCGTGACCGAGCTCGGCGAGATCAGGCCCGTGGGGCGCACCCCGGCCGAGCGGGCCGTCTCCGTGGCCCGCATCCTGCGCCGACGGCTGCGCGCGCATCCGCACCTCGTCGCGATGGTCCACGAACGCGGCCTGACCGAGCGGATGTTCCTGCCGGCCCAGCAGGCACTGGTGCGCGAGGTGCACGCGGCCGGACTGCGCGGCGCCCGCGCGGCCGAGGCGGTGCGGGCGGTGCAGTTCCAGGTCGTGGGCTTCGTCCTCGTGGAACGCAACCGTGAACGGGCGCCCGCGCAGCAGCCCGCGGCGGACCCCTACGACGACCCGGCGCTCGCCCGCGCCTTCGCCCGCCCCGTCGACGAGGAGAGGCTGTTCGTGACGTCCGTGCGGGCGCTCGTGCAGTCGCTGCTCGACGACAAGGAAGCCGCTCGAAAATAAATGGGTGGCGCCCTCGAACACCGCCCTCCTACAGTCGTGATCGCGGGGACGGCTCCGCCGCGTGCTTCCTTCTCTCTTTTCTACGACAACGACAGCGCGCCCACTCTCCGTCCCCGCCTCTGAGACTTCTCTCCGTTTCCCCCAGGGGGCTTCCGCTTGTCCGTACTGTCGTCCGTGCTGCTCCGCCGCCTTCGTACCGTCTACGTCGACCAGGCCGGGCCACGCCCGGGCGACCCGTCGACGGCGCCAGGGCTCGTCGCGCTCGAAGCCGAGCTGCTGGACCGGGGATACGCGCCGACGGCGGAACTGCACGCGGCCCTCGCCTGGCTGGGACCGACCGGGCTCGCGGACGCGGGCAAGCAGCTCGTCCGGCACATCGACGCCGAACTCGGCGCCGA
>JABFXD010000820.1 GCA_013361925.1 Streptomyces sp.
CCGCTCACCGCGGCGCCGTTGACGGTCACCTGGAACCCGGCCGTCGCCCATGACGGCACCCGCAGCTTCAGGGCGAAGGCCGCGCTGCCCCCGCCGAAGGTGAGGGTGGTGCCCTGCTCGCGCGGATAGGTGGTGGTCTGAGTGATCGTCACCCCCTTTGCCGTCCAGCTCAGTTGGGAGGGGCTGTAGAGGTTGACGTACAGCGCGCTGCCGTCGGCGGCCTTGAAGTACACCGAGTCCTGGTACTTGGTGGCACTCTCCATGCCCGTGCCCTCGCAGCAGGTGGTGCCCTGCTTGGGCGTGTAGTCCCGGACATGACCGGGCGTCAGCCCGATGAAGTACGTGACGAGCGGCTTCTCCGCGTCGGCCTTGTCCTGCTTGGAACCGAGGACCTGGTTGTAGAGGGCCCGCTCGTAGTAGTCCATGTACTTCGGCGTCTGCTCGTGGAAGAACAGGGTCCGGCTGAGCTTGAGCAGGTTGTACGCGCAGCACGTCTCGGCGTCGGTGTCGCTGATCGTGCCCGCGATCAGCCCGGACGCCTTCCAGAACTCGCCGGTGCTGGTGCCGCCGATGCCGTACATACGGTTCGGTACGACCATGCCCCAGAAGTTCTTCGCGGCGGTGAGGTAGCGCGTCTCGCCCGTCGCGTCGTACAGCCGCAGCAGCCCCGTGAAGATCGGTATGTGCTGGTTGGCGTGCAGGCCGTTGAGGGTGTCCGTGTTCGCGGCGCACGCGTCGATGAGCGAGTCGAGGTCGAACAGCTTGGCCAGCGCCAGGTGTTCGGCCTTCCCGGTGACGGCGTACAGGTCGACGATCGCCTCGACGATGCCGCCGAACTCCCCGCTGGAGAACAGCCCCCACATCCGCTGGAGTGTCGCCTCGGGCAGCACCGACAGCCGGGAGTGCATCCAGTCGCCCATGCCGGAGGCGAGGTCGAGGGCGCGGGCGTCGCCGGTGGCGGTGTACGCGTCCAGCAGACCGCGCAGGATCTTGTGCGCGGTGTAGTACGGCGCCCACACCTTGGTGTAGTCGCTCGCGGTCATCGACTCCAGGGTGATGAACTGCGTCTCCGGGTAGGCCGCCAGGAACCCGGGGTGGCTCGGCCCGCCCCAGGTGCGGCGCAGGGTGGCGGTCAGGCCGCGGCCGGACGCGTCGGAGAAGGTGCCGCCGCTCGTGGTCTGGAACCAGTACGAGGCGAGGTTGCCGAGTCCGGCCGTGGAGAGCTTGGCCTCGTTGGTCTGGAGTGAGGTGATCTCGGCCTGGGTCAGCGCCCGTGACCAGATGTTGAACTCGTCGAAGCCGCCCGCGTAGACAGGGTCGCCCGAGTAGTTCGAGCGGCCGAGCCAGTTGTTGGTGAGGGTGCCGAGCGTCGCCGGGTTGAGCGTCATCGCGGTGTTCGTGGCGACGGCGGTGCCGTTGACGTACAGCGTGCCGGTGCTGCCGGAGATCGTGACCGCGAGGTGGCTCCACTGGTTCAGCGGCAGCGCGGCCGTGCCGTTGAGGCCCTGTTCACCGCCGGCCCCGCTGGTGGTGATGGCGAACCGGGGCACACCGCTCGCGTTGCGACCGGCCAGATACATGTACCGGGTGGTGTTGTTGCCGAAGTCGAAGATCCGCTGCCAGTTGGCGTCGTGCGTGGGCTTCACCCACACCGACAGCGTGATCGCGGAGGCCCCGCCGAGCACCGCGGCGGGCAGGTCGACGTACTGGTAGGAGCCGCGCACGTTCTCCAGCGCGCTGCCCCATTTCCCGGTGACGGACAGCATCTTGGGGTCGGTGCGCAGGGCGGCGCGCGCGTCGGTCAGCGTCCCCACGACGGTCGCGATCTTGTCGGCGAAGACCTGCTCACCGGTGCTCGCGTACGCCTGGGACAGCATGGTCAGGAAGTGGCCGGTGTAGTGCCCGCGCAGATTGCCGTTGGCCTCGCCGTCCAGCCCCTCCCAGCCACCGGGCGCGACCGCGCCGCCGGTGGAGAGCCCGGCGTTGGCGCGGAAGACCTGGACGAGCCGGTTCACGTCGTAGCCGCGCGCGTGGTCGAGCATCAGTTGCCGCTTGTCGGCGAACACGCCCGCTTTCAGGGCCACTTCGTCGAGGGAGAAGGGCTGTACGGACCAGGCGGCGGGTGCGGCGGAGGCCGCCGCGACGGCCCTCCCGCTCGCGGCGTACGAGATCGCGGGCGCGACCGCGGCGAACGCGGCGGCCTGGAAGAGGTGTCGTCTGGAGAGGGGCGGGGCCATGTGTGCTCCTCTGGTGCATCCTCGGGAGGGGGTCCGAAGGGTTCGAAATAACGAACACCATTCGAATGGTCGACCAGACGATAGGGAGGGGGCGCGTGAGCGTCAACGGGTCGGGAGCGCTCAGTTCCGGTAGAGCGCGTCGCGACGGCGTCGTCGAACAGCCGAGGACGCGGTCGCCGACCGTGCCGAGCGCAACGGGCCCGGGACGGGCCCTGGGTGACAGTGCGTCCGACCTCGCCTTCTAGGGTGCGGACATGACCACGCAGCCGTATCTCTCCGCACTGTTCTCCCTCGAAGACCGTGTCGCCCTCGTCACCGGCGGCAGCTCCGGCATCGGCCGGGCCGTCGCGGGAGCGCTCGCCCGGGCCGGGGCGAGCGTCGTGGTGGTGGCCCGCAAGGAGGTGGAACTGACGGCCACCGTCGAGGAGCTGAAGGCCGACGGCTGCCGTGCCGCGTGGGTCAGCGCCGACCTCGGCACCCGCGACGGCGTGCGCGCGGCGGCCGAGGAGGCGGTGAAGGCCTTCGGCGAGCCGGACATCCTCGTCAACTCCGCCGGCGTCAACCTGCGGCCTCCCATGGGCGAGCTGGCCGAGGACGTGTGGGACACCACCATGGCCGTCAACCTGGAGGCACCCTTTCTGCTGGGGCAGCGGTTCGGCCCCGGCATGGCCGAGCGCGGCTACGGGCGGATCATCCACATCACCTCCCAGCAGGCCCACCGCGCCTTCGTCCAGAGCGGCGCCTACGGCGTCTCCAAGGGCGGCCTGGAATCCCTCGCCCGTTCCCAGGCGGAGGCATGGTCGCCGTACGGCGTCACCTGCAACACGCTCGTGCCGGGCTTCGTGATGACCCCCCTCAACGCCCGCCTCGCGAACGACCCCGAGAAGGTCGCGGCGCTCGCCGCCCGCACGATGGTCGGACGCAACGGGCTGGCCGAGGACTTCGAAGGCGCCGCGGTCTTCCTCGCGAGCCACGCCTCCGCGTACGTCACGGGCCAGTCGATCTTCGTCGACGGCGGCCTCTCGGTGCACTAGCAGAAGGTCTGGAGAAGATGACCAGGCAGAGCCACCCCGTCGACCACGACCTCATCGAGGCCGCGGCGTACGTCGCCCGCACCCGTTGCCGGGGCGACAACCACACCATGGCCGCCGCCGCCCGCGCCCGGGACGGCCGGATCATCACCGCGGTCAACGCCTACCACTTCACCGGAGGACCCTGCGCCGAACTGGTCCTCATCGGCACGGCGGCCGCCCAGGGCGCCTACGAACTGGACACGATCGTCGCCGTGGGCGACCGCGACCGGGGCGTCGTCCCGCCGTGCGGCCGATGCCGCCAGGTCCTTCTCGACTACTTCCCCGCGATCGAGGTCATCGTCGGCAAGGGAGACCACACCCGAGCCGTCCCTGTCGCAGACCTGCTTCCGGAGACCTACGTCTGGGCGGACCATCAGCTCGACGCGAAGTAGTGCGAGCAGGCCAGGACGGGAGGAAGGCGCGAAGCGGCCTTCAAGGGGCGCGGGGCTGTGTCGATGTGCGGCTCCGCCGCGTGGGCGCGACCAGCCACAACGGCGCCGCACCCGCCAATTCACGGCACCCGGCTTCTCCCTGACCCGGCTCAACCAGCGGAGCGCCTGGCAGAATCGGCCCCGTGGATCGATGGATCCTCGAACGCGAGCGCGAGTTGACGCGACTGGCCGCGGCCGCCCGGGAGGCGGCAGCCGGTGCCGGTTCGGTGGCGCTCGTCTTCGGTGAGGCGGGCATCGGCAAGTCGAGCCTGGTGAAGGCCATGCCGGAGCGGCTGCCCGGCCAGGCCCGGATGCTCGTCGGCCAGTGCGACGACCTCGCCACCCGGCGCCCCCTCGGCCCGTTCCGCGACCTCGTCGGCAGCGTCGGCGCCGACCTCGCCCGCGCCGTCATGGAGGGCGGCGACCGCCACCGCGTCTACGAGGCCCTGCACGCCGAACTCGCCGGCACCCCGCACCCCGCGGTCCTGGTCGTCGAGGACGTCCACTGGGCCGACGAGGGCTCCCTGGACGCCCTGCGCTTCCTGGTCCGGCGGATGGAAGGGCTGCCCGCCCTGCTCGTCCTCACCTACCGCGACGACGAGTTGAGCCGCGAACACCCCCTGCGTCACCTCCTCGGCCAGGTCTCCCGCACGTCCCGGGTGCACCGGCTGCCCCTCGCGAGGCTCTCCCTCGACGCGGTGCGCGCGCTGAGCGCCGCCCGCAGACTCGACGCCGCCCAGGTGTACGAGGTGACGTCCGGCAACCCCTTCTTCGTCGCCGAGATCGTGGCCGCCGGCGGCACCGGGGGAGTGCCCCCGACGGTCGTCGACGCCGTCATGGCCCGGATGGGGGGCCTGGACCCGGCGACGGTGGACGCGCTGGAACAGCTCGCGGTCGTACCCTCCGCGGTCGAACGTCCGCTGGTCGACGCCCTGTTCAAGGACGGCGTGGCCGTACTGGCCGCCGCCGAGCAGCGTGGACTGCTCACCGTCGTGCCGGAACGGGTCGCGTTCCGGCACGAGTTGATCCGGCGGGCCGTCGTCGACTCCCTGCCCGCCGCCCGCCGCATCGACCTCAACCGCTGCGTCCTCGCCGCGCTCGTCGCCCGGCCCGGCTCCGACGCCGCCCGCATCGTCCACCACGCCGACCAGGCCGGCGACCAGGACGCCATCGCCCGCTACGGCCCCGACGCCGCCAAGGACGCCGCCTGCGCCGGCGCCCACCGCGAGGCCGCCGCCCACCTCCGGCTCGTCCTGCGCCAACGCCACCGCTACGGCCCGGCCGACCTCGCCGATCTGCTGGAACGCTACGCCGTGGAGAGCTACACCATCGCCGACTCGGCCGCCGCCGTCACCGCCCAGCGCGAGGCCGTCGCGCTGCGCCGCTCCCTCGGCGACACCCTCGGGCTCGGCGCCGACCTGCGCTGGCTGTCCCGCATCCACTGGTGGGCCGGCGACGCCGACCAGGCCCAGGACGCCGCCCGCGAGGCCGTCACCGTCCTCGAACACGCCGGCGACGACCGGCTCCTCGCCCTCGCCGTCAGCAACACCGCCCAGCTGCGCATGCTCTCCGACCGCTACACC
>JABFXD010000425.1 GCA_013361925.1 Streptomyces sp.
CGGCACACGGGGGCTCACGGGGTCGTCCCTTGTTCGTCGGCAAGCGGCACACGGGGGCTCACGGGGTCGTCCCTTGTTCGTCGGTGACATGGGAGTGCAGGGGCAGGGCGGTGGTGACTTCGAAGCCGCCCTCGGGGCGGGGGCCGGCCCGGAGGTCGCCGCCGACGGAGTGGGCGCGTTCGCGCATGCCCATCAGGCCGAAGCCTCCGCCCGGCACCGGCGGGGCGACGCCGGCGCCCTCGTTGGCGACCGTGATGAGCAGCCGGGAGTCGGAGTAGGCGAGACGGATGCGGGCGGTGTGGTCGGAGGCGTGTTTGGTGGCGTTGGTCAGGGCTTCCTGGATGATCCGGTACGCGGTCAGGTCCACGCCGGGTGACAGCGGCCGCGGCTCGCCCTCGGTGGCGACCGTCACGGTGAGGCCGGCGGACTCGCAGGCCGCGATCAGCTCGGGGAGCCGGTGCAGTCCGGGGGCGGGTTCCAGGGAGTCGGGGTCGTCGGGCTGGCGCAGCACACCCACGGTCGCGCGCAGTTCGAGGAGCGCGGCGGACGTGGTGGCCGTCAGCTCGTCGAGGATCTTCTGCGCCTGTTCGGGCTGGGCGGGGGCGAGGTGGCGGGCGGTGCCCGCCTGGGCGTTGGCGACGGCCATGTGGTGGGCGACCACGTCGTGGAGCTCGCGGGCGATGCGCATCCGCTCCTCGGCGACCCGCAGCCGTGCCTCCTCCTCCCGGGTGCGCTCGGCGTGGACGGCCCGGGCCTGCACCGATTCCAGGTAGGCGCCGCGCAGGCGGGCGTTGCGGCCGCCGACCAGGGGCAGCAGCAGCCACAGGACGGGGCCCACGGTGCGCAGCAGCAGCATGTCGGTGGTGGGGCGGTCGAGGATGGCGGTGAGGACGATCACGGCCATGGTCGTGAGGCCGAGGACGCGGGTGGTCCTCAGGTCGGTCCGGGCGGCCACCCAGTAGAGGGCCATCATGAGCGGGGCCAGGGTCAGGGGGGTGGGCAGATAGCCCTGGGCGAGGGTGGCGATGGTGCAGGAGGTGACGACGACGGAGACCGCGCGCGGGTAGGTGCGGGCGGTGAGCAGGGCAAGACACGAGACGGCCGCGAGGACGACCGCGGGGCGGTCGTCACCCGGCTGGCTGGTGCCGGGGATGCTCAGCGAGGCGCCGAACGTGGCGCAGCCGAGCAGCGCCAGGATGGTGATGACGTCCATGACGCGGGCGGATCGGCCGCTGTGGCGCTCCAAGCGGGGGTTCATCTGTGTCTCCGGATCAAGGGCCTGAGTCCATGGTGGACGACCCGCGCTCCCCCGCGCACCGGAGGCCCCTCCGTGCAGGGGGCGGCACTCCGGATCCCACGTGCCACGGGCCACCCCGCGAAGGGTGGACGATGCCCTCTCCCATACGCCACGGGCCGCCCCGCGCGGGATGAACGACGCGCGCTCCCGGACGCCACGAGCCGCCCCACGCGAGATGAACAGCCTTCTTCCCCGTGCACCGCCGGACCGCCCGCGGCTCTCACCACGGGCGGTCCGGCGGCCGGGGCCGCGCCCCTCAGACACGTACCTGCGCGGACTCGTCCGGCGTCGGGTCCGGGTCGGGCTCCGCCGCCCCGGCCGGGTGCCGGGTGAGGGACTCGCCCTCGATGTCGACGCGGGGCAGCAGCCGGTCCAGCCACTTCGGCAGCCACCAGGCGCGGTCGCCCAGCAGTGCGAGGACGGCCGGGACGATGGCCATCCGCACCACGAAGGCGTCGAAGAGCACGGCGATGGCGAGCCCGAACCCGATCATCTTGATCATGGAGTCGCTCTCGCCGATGAACCCGGCGAACACCGCGATCATGATCAGTGCGGCGGCCGCGACCACCCGGGCACTGTGCCGGAATCCGGAGACCACCGACTGCTTGGCCGACTCACCGTGGACGTACGCCTCCCGCATCCGGGAGACGAGGAAGACCTCGTAGTCCATGGCGAGACCGAACACGATGCCCACCAGGAAGATCGGCATCAGGCTCATGATCGGCCCGGTCTGCTCGACGCCGAACAGGCTCGCGCCGTGTCCCTCCTGGAAGACCACGACGACGGCGCCGAGGGCGGCGAGGACCGAGAGCAGGAAGCCGAGGGCCGCCTTGAGCGGGACGAGCACGGACCGGAAGACGACCAGCAGCAGGATCACGGCCAGACCGACGACGGTGATGAGATACGGCACCAGCGCCGCCTGCACCTTGTCCGAGATGTCGATGTTCAGTGCCGTGGTGCCGGTGACCTCGAAGTTCTCGGTGCGCTCGGCGCGGATGGTCTTGACGAGGGTCTTGGTGCGTTCGTCGGTGGGGCTGGTGGACGGGATCGCGCTGAACACCGCGGTGTCGCCGGCGTCGTTGAAGCGGGGCTGGGTGACGGAGACGATGCCGTCGATGCCGGCGATCTTGTCGCTGATGGCCGCGACGTCCGCCTTCGGGTCGGCGATGTCGCGGGCGTCCACGACGATGGTGAGGGGGCCGTTGAAGCCGGGGCCGAAGCCTTCGGCGAGGTCGTCGTAGGCGCGGCGTTCGGTGGTGGAGGTGGACTTGGCCTCGTCGCCGGGCATGCCCAGCTGAAGACCCGTCATGGGCAGGGCGAGGGCGCCGAGGCCCACCACGCCGAGAAGCAGTACGGGCAGGGGACGGCGTAGCACGAAGCGGGCCCAGCGGGTGCCGCCGTTGTCGGCGGCTTCCTTGGTCGCGGGGTTCTTGCGGATCCGTCGTGCCAGGACCGCGTTCGGCCAGAAGCCCAGTAGCGCGGGCACCGCCGTCAGCGCCACGAGGACGGCGACGACGACCGCCCCGGCCGCGGTCAGCCCCATCTTGGACAGCATCGGGATGCCGACGACGGTCAGCCCGGCGAGGGCGATGACCACGGTGAGACCGGCGAAGACGACGGCCGAGCCGGCCGTGCCCACGGCCAGTCCGGTGGCTTCTTCGGGCGTGTGGCCCTTGACACGCTCCTCGCGGTAGCGGGAGACGACGAAGAGGGCGTAGTCGATGCCGACGGCCAGTCCCAGCATCATCGCCAGGGTGCCGGTGCTGGTGGACAGCCCCAGGGCGCTGCCCAGGAGCGTGATGGCGAGCATGGTGAAGGCGACGCCGATGAGCGCGGTGAGCAGCGGCAGCCCCGCGGCGGCCAGCGAGCCGAAGGTGATCAGCAGGACGACGGCCGCGACCGCGATGCCGATGATCTCGGCCATGCCGCCGGCGCCGCCGCCGCTGTCCATCGCGGAGCCGCCCGTCTCGACGGTCAGCCCGGCGTCGCGCGCCTGCTCCGCCGCCTTCTCCACCGCCGTACGGCTGGCGTCGGTGACGTCGTTGGACTTCACCTTGTAGGTGACGGTGGCGTAGGCCGTGGACCCGTCCTTGCTGACCGCCTTGCTCTGGTAGGGGTCGGCGACACCGGCCACCTGGGAGCCGGTGCCGAGGGCGGCGACCGTCTCCTCGACGGCCTTCTTGTTCGCGGTGGCGGTGACCTTCTGTCCGTCGGGGGCGACGAAGACCACACGGGCGGTGGCGCCGTCGGCGGCGGCGCCGGGGAAGCGCTCCTGCATCAGGTCGTACGCCTTCTGGGACTCGATGCCCGGCATCGAGAACTCCTCGTCGGAGGTTCCCGGGGCCTGCATGGCGCCCAGTCCCACGGCGGCCAGGACGGCCACCCACATCAGGGCGACGTATCCACGCCGCCGGAAGGCCAGTCGGCCCAGTCGATAGAGAAAAGCAGCCACGTCAGGGGACTCCACATCCGTGCTCGATCAGATCACCCAGACTGTCCCGGCGGGGGTCTCCGAGTCGTCGTCCGGCTGCTGGCAATGCCGTCTGCTGCTCTGGCAGGACCGCCTACTGAAACCGCAGTACATGCCCGGTCGGCCGGCTCCTGCCCCGGGACTACGCCCGCCCCGTCATCCGGTGGCGCGCACCGCCCGCAGCACGGCCTGGGCCATGCCTCGCTCACCGCGCTCGTTGGGGTGCACGGGGGCCGCGGGAGCGGCCGGGATCAGCGGTTCGACCCAGCGCACGTCGGCCTGCGCACAGGCGTCGCGTCCGTCGGAGGGGCCGTAGGTGTCGACGTACCCGGCCCCGGCGTCGTTCGCGGCCTCCCGCAGCATGGTGTTGAGCTGCTGCTCCTTCTGCCGCAGGTAGGTGACGTCGCCGGGGGCCAGCCCCATCTCCGGGCCGCAGTCGGCGCCTCGGGCGGGCAGGATCGTCGGGTAGCCCACCACGTAGACGCGCGCCTCGGGCGCCCTGCGCCTGATGTCACCGAGCACGTCGGCCACGCGCCCGCTCGTCGCCTCGATCTTCGTCTCGACGTCGTCGGTGCCACCGGAGGTCTGCCGCTCCCGGCACGGGGCCGGGTCGGGCGCCGAGTCCCCGATGCGGCTCTCCAGTTGGTAGCGGACGCCGACCTTGACGCAGCGGGTGATCAGGGAGCCGAAGCCGATGTCATTGCCACCGATCCCGATGGTGACCAGCCGGGTCGACGCGGACACGGCCGACAGCTGCGCCGGGTTCGTCCCGTCGTCGGTGTCCTGCGCCGCAAGCAGGTCGCCGGTCGTGGCCCCGCTACAGCTCACATCATGGAACTCCGCTCGTTCCAGGCCGAGTTCGGCGGCGACGAGCGCGGGGTAGTTCCGGTCGGAGCGGTCGCACCCCGCGGGTTTCCCGTTCTGGCCGGGGATCTTCGGACCGGCGGTGTACGAGTCGCCGAGGGCGACGTACGGGCCGCGCGGCGGGGTGGTCGAGGAGGCCGCCGTGTCTCCGACGCCGTCCCGGGCGACGCCGACCACGGTGACGAGCGCGGCGCACGACAGGGTCACCGCCAGCCCGAGGCTGGTACGAGTTCTCATCCGGGGTCACGCCTTCCGGTACGGCGCCGACGCGGCGCGGGCGGTGCTGCACACCGCCTCAGGCTCGCCTCGCGAGCCCGCCCGCGTCGTCGTCCCGCTGCGGGCTGTGCGGGCTACTGAGCCCGCAGTAGCCGCCACCCGGTTCGTCCTCCGGAGGAACGAGACACTCCGGAGGAACGAGACGCTCCAGAGGAACGAGACGCTCCGGACGAACGAGACCTCCTCGCCCTCGAAGCGAGGCCGCCGTCACTCCATCAGCCCGGCCGCGACCGTCGCCCCCAGCTCCCAGCAGGCTTCCACATCGGACTTGCCCGGCGCGCCGGTCACCGTCACGGCGTCCGCCGCGCGGCGCCAGCCGAGGCCGGTGGTGATGGCCTCGATGCCGCGGACCGCGCCGGTGACATCGCTGCCGCCGTGGACGTAGTAGCCGAAGGGCCGCCCCCGCGTCTCG
>JABFXD010000485.1 GCA_013361925.1 Streptomyces sp.
ACGAGTTCGGTCCAGGGGGATCCCGGCAGTCGGTAGCCGGGGCGGGTCAGTTCGCCCTTCTCGGTCTTCTGCCAGAAGAGCAGGTGACAGACCATGATCATGCCCCAGGTGGACAGGATGCCGATCGCGGCGAAGTTGAGCACGATCTCGAACGCGTCGGCGGGGACCACGAAGTTGAGGCCGACGCCGAGGACGCAGATGCCGCTGGTGAGCAGGATGCCGCCGTAGGGGACCTGGCTGCGGCTCATGACGCCGGTGAACTTCGGCGCGGAGCCGGACTTGGCCATGGAGCGCAGGATGCGGCCGGTGGAGTACAGGCCGGAGTTGAGCGAGGACATGGCCGCGGTGAGGACGACGAGGTTCATCACGCCGCCGGCCGCCGGGACGCCGATGTTGGAGAGCACGGTCACGAACGGGCTCTGCCCGCCGGTGTACTTGTTCCAGGGCAGCAGCATCGACAGCAGGACGACCGAGCCGACGTAGAAGAGGCCCACGCGCCACATGATCGAGTTGATCGCCTTCGGCATGATCTTCTCGGGGTTCTCGGTCTCACCGGCGGCGACGCCGACCAACTCGACGGAGGCGTAGGCGAAGACGACGCCCTGGAGGATCAGCAGCATCGGCATCAGGCCGTTGGGGAAGACGCCGCCGTTGTCGGTGATCAGGGCCGGGCCCGGGGTGGTGTCGCCGACCTCGTGCTGGGTGACCAGCAGGAAGATGCCGATCAGCATGAACGCCACGAGCGCGCCCACCTTGACGATGGCGAACCAGAACTCCATCTCGCCGAACATCTTCACCGAGATGAGGTTCACGGTGAGGACCACGGCGAGGGCGACCAGGGCGATCACCCACTGCGGGATGTCGGAGAACATGCCCCAGTAGTGGGTGTAGACGGCCACCGCGGTGATGTCGGCGATGCCGGTGGTGGCCCAGTTGAGGAAGTACATCCAGCCCGCGACATAGGCGCCCTTCTCGCCGAGGAACTCCCGGGCGTACGACACGAAGGCGCCGGAGGACGGGCGGTACAGGACGAGTTCGCCGAGGGCGCGGACGACCAGGAAGGCGAAGACTCCGCAGACCGCGTAGGCGATGAACAACGAGGGGCCGGCGTCGGCGAGGCGGCCGCCGGCGCCGAGGAAGAGGCCGGTGCCGATGGCGCCGCCGATGGCGATCATGTTGACGTGCCGGTGCTTGAGGGACTTGCTGTATCCCTCGTCTCCCGCGTCGACATGGCCGGAACGTTTCTGCACACCGTCGTGCAGGCTCTGCTCGCTCACGCCTGGGGTTCGCCTTCCGTGGGGGTGTCCGTGCCCTTGCCAGGGGGACGCACGATGTCGGTGAGGGTGGTCTCGACGCGGTCGAGGTGGTGGGACATGGCCTCCACCGCGTCGTGTTCGGAACCGTCCAGCAGCGCCTCGACGATCGCCCGGTGCTCGCGGTTGGACTGCTCGCGGCGTCCGCCCAGCTCGTTGAGGAAGGCCGACTGACGCGCCAGTGCGTCGCGGATCTCCTCGATGACCCGGCGGAACACCGGGTTCTGGGCGGCCTCGGCGACGGCCAGATGGAACAGCGTGTCCATCGCGACCCACGCGGTGGTGTCCGTCTCCCGCTCCATGCGGTCGAGCAGATGGGCCAGGTGGTCGAGGTTCTCCGGGGTGCGGCGCAGGGCCGCGTACCCGGCGACGGGGATCTCGACGTGCCGGCGCACCTCCAGCAGGTCGCTGGCCGCGTAGTCGCCGAAGGTCGGGTCCTCCACGGCGCTCGCGACCACGAAGGTGCCCTTGCCGGTCTTGGAGACGGTCAGCCCCATGGTCTGCAGCGCCCGCAGGGCTTCGCGCAGCACGGGGCGGCTGATCTCCAGGGTGCGGCAGAGCTCGGCCTCGGAGGGGAGCTTGTCGCCGATGGCGTAGTCACCGCGCTCGATGGCGGCGCGCAGATGCGCCAGCACCGCTTCCATGGCGCTGATGCGCCGCGGGGGCTGTCCGGCTGTCCGGCTGTCTGACAGGTTCACGGGAGAGATACTCCGGGCGGCGGGAGGGTGCTGTCAAGGCGCTTGAAAGGAGATTTTCACGGGGCGTGTGAGGTGAATGCCCTCTCACGCCCCGTCCGGGCCGGTCAGCTGTCGAGGACGCCGGTGGCCAGCAGGCCGAAGAGCAGGACGCCGACGACGATCCGGTAGATCACGAAGGCGTTGAAGGAGTGCTTGGCGACGAACTTCAGCAGCCAGGCGATGGAGGCGTAGGCGACGACGAAGGAGACGGCCGTGCCGACGGCCAGCGGGGCGGCGCCCGCGCCGGTGCCGAGCGCGTCCTTGAGCTCGTAGATGCCGGCGCCGGTCAGGGCGGGGATGCCGAGGAAGAACGAGAGCCGGGTGGCGGCGACGCGGTCGAGGTCGAGCATGAGCGCGGTCGACATGGTGGCGCCGGAGCGGGAGAAGCCGGGGAAGAGCAGGGCGAGGATCTGAGAGCTGCCGACGAGCATCGCGTCCTTGAGCGTGGTGTCGTCCTCCCCGCGCTTGTGCCGGCCCATCTGGTCGGCCGCCCACATCACACCGCTGCCGACGAGCAGCGAGCCCGCGACCACCCACAGCGAGGCCAGCGGCCCCTCGATGAGCGGCTTGGCGGCAAGTCCGACCGCGACGATCGGGATGGTCGCGTAGATCACCCACCAGGCGAACTTGTAGTCGTGGTGGTACCGCTCCTCCTTGTCGCGCAGTCCGCGGAACCAGGCGGAGACGATCCGCACGATGTCCTTGCGGAAGTAGACGAGCACGGCGGCGATCGCGCCGACCTGGATGACGGCCGAGAACCCGACGACGGCGTCGTCGTCGACGGGGATGTTCATGAGCCCCTCGGTGATCTTCAGATGACCGGTGGAGGAGACGGGCAGGAACTCGGTCACCCCCTCGACGGCTCCGAGGACGACGGCCTGACCGACGCTGATGACGCTCATGGGATCCAGTTCTTCCGGCGGGGAGGACGAGACAAGGCGGGCACAGTTCTACACCGCCTGGGCAAGCTCCACGCCCACGAACGCCGCCCCCAGACCGGCGGCCAGACTCGCGCCGACATTGACGAGGGCGTAGAGCCCCGCCCCCGTCTCGGCCAGCCGCAGGGTCTCGTAGGAGAACGTCGAGTAGGTCGTCAGGGCCCCGCACAGGCCCGTGCCGAGCAGGAGCCGCAGGTCCGGTCCCGCCGCTCCGGTGACCAGGCCCAGCACCAGACAGCCGGTGACGTTGACCGCGAAGGTGCCCCAGGGGAAGACCGAGTCGTGGCGGGACTGGACGGCACGGTCGGTGAGATAGCGCAGCGGGGCGCCGACCATGGCACCCGCGACGACCAGCAGCCAGTTCACAACGACCTCTTACCCTTCGCGCCCGTTTTGCCGGACTCGTCACCGGCGTCCCGGCCGACGTACCGGATGACCTCGCAGTCGTCGAGGATCACCAGCCCCTCCGAGACGAGTTCGTCGAGCTGGGGCAGGAAGGCCCGCACCCGCTCCTCGGTGTCGACGATGACGACCGCGACGGGCAGGTCCTCGCTCAGGGACAGCAGCCGGGTGGTGTGGATCAGGGAGGAGGCGCCGAAGCCCTCGATGCCACGGAAGACGCTGGCGCCGGCGAGGCCCGCCGTGTGCGCGCGGTGCACGATCTCGCTGTAGAGGGGTTTGCGGTGCCAGGTGTCGTTCTCGCCGACGAACACGGTCACACGCAGGGCACTGCCGGTCAGCCTCGTCATGGCTGCCTCCGCTTCAGGACGCGGCGGGTCGTGGTCGCGGCGAGCCACACCGCGGTGAGCGCCGCGAAGAGGGTCGCGGCGAGGTAGGCCAGCCCCGTGCCGGGGTGGCCGGAGTCGACCAGGTTGCGGATGTCGACGGCGTACGTGGAGAAGGTGGTGAAGCCACCGAGGACTCCGGTGCCGAAGAACGGGCGGACCAGGCGGTGGGCCGCCCATATGTCGGTGATGACCACCATGAACACGCCTATGACCGCGCAGCCGACGACATTGGTCCAGAAGGTCGCCCAGGGGAATCCGCCCGGCTGGAGGGGCCACCACAGGGAGAGCGCGTAGCGGGCCGTCGCCCCGAGGGCGCCGCCGAGCGCGACGATGGCGACGACGGACGCCTGGCCGCGCAGCACGGGCGGTCGCCGCGGGGTGGGGACGCGGAGGCTCTCGGTCTCCGGGGCTGTCATGGTCGTGCGTCTCCCTGCCTGGACGGCCTGATCATGGCCGGTCAACAGGGTAACGCCGGGGTCACTTACCGGTGGGCGGCTCGCACAGGGCCACGCCCCGCTCCCACAGGCTGCCCAGGACCAGGTGGCCGGCCGCCTCGCAGACGCTGGTGACCATGCGGAAGCCGGAGTGACGGCGGGCGAGGTGGTGGACGGTCTCGCCGGAGTCGTCGACGGCGAGGACGCCGATCGTGCCGGTGGGGTGGAAGGGGGCGCGGACCGCCACGCGGGCGGCACCGCGGCGGACGGCGGGGGCGGCGCGGTGCAGCAGGTCGAGCGGGGGGACCCGGGGGCCGGCCAGGGAGACCCAGATCGGTCCGTCGGGGCCGGCCCGCCAGAGGTTGTCGGGCATGCCAGGGAGGTTCTCGGCGAAGGGTTCGGTGCGTCCCGCGTGGGGTCCGGTGAGCCAGTGGCGGGTGAGGCGGCGGGCGCCGGTCTCGGCGACGACGAGAAACGATTCGTCGGCGCTCAGGGCCAGTCCGTTGGCGAACTGGAGTCCCTCCGCGAGGACTTCGGGCATCTCGCTGCCGGGGGTCAGGCGCAGGATCCGGCCGGTGCCGGTGTGCTCGACGAGGTCGCCGATCCACTGGTCCAGGGGGTAGCGGCGGCTGGAGACCGTGAAGCAGACGCTGCCGTCGGACAGGGCGACGGTGTTGCTGCAGAACCGCAGCGGCTCCCCCGCCACCGAGTCGGCGAGGATACGGACGACGCCGTCGGTCAGATCGACGCGCAGCAGTCCCAGTTCGGCGTCGCACACCAACAGCTGGTCGTCCGCGAGGAGTTCGAGGCCCAGCGGCCTGCCGCCGGTCTCGGCGAGGACCTCGACGCGGGTCGTGGCCGGATCGGCGAGGCCGTCCAGGCGCAGGATGCGGCCGTCCGCCACACCGGTGAGCACCCGGCCCCGGCTGTCGGCGACCACGTCCTCGGGGCCGTCGCCCCCGATGGCGACGTACCTGCGCGGGACCAGTTTCTGTGCACGCTCCACGGACTACCGCCTCTCTCGTCCCGCCCTGTCTACCAGCCTTTCTCAAACATGCGCGCGACCTCGGCTATCCGCACCTCGTCCCGCCGGTAGTAGACCCG
>JABFXD010000387.1 GCA_013361925.1 Streptomyces sp.
CTCTCAGGACACCCCCACCCGAGAGGCAGTCCGTATGAGCCGCGTTCCCCCCGTCCCCGACCGACGACTGCTGCTGAAGGGCGCGCTGGCCGCGGGCGCCCTGGCCGCGACCCCCACCGTCGCCGCAGCCGCCCCCGCCCCGAAGAAGGCCGCACCGCTCGTGAACCCGCTCGTCCGCAACCGCGCCGACCCGCACATCCACCGGCACTCCGACGGCACCTACTACTTCACGGCCACCGCCCCGGAGTACGACCGGATCATCCTGCGCCGCTCCCGCACCCTGAACGGTCTCGCCACCGCCGCCGAGTCGATCATCTGGACCAAGCACGCCACCGGTCCGATGGGCGCGCACATCTGGGCGCCGGAGATCCACCGCATCGGCGGCAAGTGGTACATCTACTTCGCCTCCGCGCCCGCCGAGAGCGTGTGGGACATCCGGATCTGGGTCCTGGAGAACGCCAACCCCGATCCGTTCAAGGGCACTTGGACCGAGCGAGGCCAGATCAGGACCGCCTGGGAGACCTTCTCCCTCGACGCCACCACCTTCACCCACCGCGGCACCCGCTATCTCGCCTGGGCCCAGCACGAGCCCGACATGGGCAACAACACCGCCCTGTGGCTGTCGAAGATGGCGAACCCCTGGACCCTGACGGGACCTCAAGTACGGCTGTCGATGCCCGAGTACGACTGGGAGTGCGTCGGCTACAAGGTCAACGAGGGCCCGTCCGTCATCGCCCGCAACGGGCGGCTCTTCATGTCGTACTCGGCCAGCGCCACCGACTTCCACTACTGCATGGGCCTGCTGACCGTCGACGCGGACGCCGACCTCATGGACCCCGCGAACTGGTCCAAGTCGCCGGTCCCCGTCTTCACCAGCAACGACACGACCAAGCAGTACGGCCCGGGACACAACTGCTTCACCGTCGCCGAGGACGGCCGCAGTGACGTCCTCGTCTACCACGCACGCCAGTACAAGGAGATCGTCGGCGACCCGCTGAACGACCCCAACCGGCACACCCGCGTCCAGAAGCTCGGCTGGCACGCGGACGGCACCCCCGATTTCGGCATCCCGGTGGCGGACACCACCGTCACGGACCTGGAGGTCGCGTCATGAGACGTGCGTACGCGGTACTGCTCGCCCTCTGTCTGGCGCTCGCCGGCGCCCTCGTCACCGCGGGCCCCGCCCAGGCGGCGGCCCTCACCATCCCCAACGGCGTCCAGTTCACGGACACTTCGGGCAACGCCCTGCACGCCCACGGCGGCGGCGTCATCAAGGTCGGCTCGTACTACTACTGGTTCGGCGAGAACCGCAACGCCGACAACACCTTCAAGGCGGTCTCCGTCTACCGCTCCACCGACCTGAAGAACTGGGAGTTCAGGAACAACGTCCTGACCCAGTCCTCCGCCGCCGAGCTGGGCACCGCCTACATCGAGCGGCCCAAGGTCATGTACAACGCGTCCACCGGCAAGTTCGTGATGTGGATGCACAAGGAGAACGGCACCGACTACAGCGAGGCCCGCGCGGCCGTCGCCGTCTCCGACACCGTCGACGGCAGCTACACCTACCAGGGCAGCTTCCGCCCGCTCGGCTCGTACATGTCCCGGGACATCACCACCTACGTCGACACCGACGGCACCGGTTACATGGTCTCGGCCGCCAACGAGAACTACGACCTGCACATCTACAAGCTGAACGCCTCCTACACCGGCATCGACAGCCTGGTCGCCAACCCCTGGGTGGGAGGCCACCGCGAGGCACCGGCGCTCTTCAAGCGGGGCGGCGTCTACTTCATGCTCACGTCGGGCGCCACCGGCTGGAGCGCCAACCAGCAGCAGTACGCCACCGCCACCTCGCTCGCCGGACCGTGGACCTCGATGGCGAACGTCGGTGACTCCACGACCTACAACTCCCAGACCGCGTACGTCCTTCCGGTCACCGGGAGCTCCGGCACCTCGTACCTCTACATGGGCGACCGCTGGGGCAACTCCTTCGGCGGGACCGTCAGCGACTCCCGGTACGTGTGGCTGCCGCTGACCTTCCCGAGCTCCACCACGATGTCCATGTCCTGGTACCCCGAGGTCACCGTGGACACGGCCGCCGGCACGATCGGCGGGACGAGCGCCACGTACAACACGCTGATCGCGCGCCACAGTTCCAAGTGCGCGGACGTGGCCAACCAGTCCCTGTGGCAGGGCGTCGCGATCAGCCAGTACACCTGCAACGGCGGCGGCAACCAGAAGTGGTGGTTCAAGGACCTCGGCACCGGCTACTACCAGCTGGTCGGCCGCGGCAGCTCCCTGTGCCTCCAGGAGAACTCCACCAACGTCACCCAGGAGAACTGCAACTCCGGTACGACCAGCCAGCAGTGGTCGGTGACCACCTCGGGCTCGTACGTGACCGTCAAGGCCCGCGCCAGCGGCGAGTGCCTCGACGTGAACGGCGCGTCCACCGCCAACTCCGCCGCGATCATCACGTACACCTGCAACGGAGCGACCAACCAGCAGTGGACGCGCGGAACATGACCCTACGTCAGGCGAGCAGGTCGATCGCGTCGATCGAGGTGCCCGCGCTGAGATAGGACGTCGTCCCCGAACCGCTCACCACGTTGATCTTCAGGATGTTGTACTGGCTGGTGTCCGTGAGCCAGGCGCTCGCCGGAACGCTGTAGGTGAACGTGTAGTTGTTGCCCCGGTAGGAGCCGTTGGTCAGTGACCGGGTGCTCGGCTGGGTGGGCGGGGAGGGGATCGCCGACGTCCAGGTGTCGTTGACGACGACCTGCGGCCGTCCGTTGGCGTAGGCCGTCGTCACACCGATGCGCAGCGTGTGCGCGGCGGCGGCCTGGGCCGCGGTCAGCTTGAAGTACACCAGCAGACCGCTGTTGACGTCCTTCCAGAGGTAGCAGGGGAAGGCGGAGGTCTCGGTGCCGCTGCCGATGACCACGTTGCCGGTCCAGGCCGAGGCCCGGACGTCGGACGGGTGGGCGTACGTCATCAGGTCGGCGTTCTTGAAGCCGCTGGGCGTGCCGTTCCAGTCGTTGATGCGCCAGATCGCGCTCGCGTTGCTCGGGTCGTTCGAGGACGGGATCGCGATGCTGTTGAGGGTGGTCGTGCCGCCCGCGGTGACGGTCACCGAGGCGGTGTACACGGCGAGTTCGCCCTTGAAGACGGTCAGCGTGTACGTCCCCGGCAGCACCCCGCCGATCGAGAAGTAGCCATCCGAGGAGCGGGCCGAACCCCAGTACTGGGCCGCCGAGTTGGCGAGCCCGACCGTGTACGCGTACGCCGTGTTCCGGCCGGTGATCCCGACCCCCGCGACCCGGCCCCGGCCGCCCGAGGCCACGTACCCGGAGATGCCGAGCGAGTCCGCCCACGAGGTGGTGAGCGTGCCCGGGTACAGCGACGACGAGGGCGCGCCGCCGTCGGTGAGGGCGATGACGTACGGGCCCTGGAGGCCGAAGCGCTCGTCCTCGGTCTGGTTCTGGGCGTAGTGCAGGATCTCGTACAGACCGCCGCCGTCCGCGCTCTGGTGGCGCAGGAGGGAGCGGTAGAAGGGGCCCCCGGAGGCCTTCTCGTGGTTGGAGCGCACGATCCACAGGCCGACGCTGCCCGTCGTCCAGCCGATGTAGTTGTAGTCGATCACCCGCAGCTTCGAGTAGTGCTTGGAGCGGGTCTGGCCGTCGGACTTCGCGAAGACGTCCGAGGCCTCGATGGTGGTGGGCGCGTAAGTGTAGGAGTCGGGCTCGTCGTTGAGGAACAGGCCCGCCTTGACGCGCAGGATGAAGCGGGTCGAGGCGACGGAGGTGTCGGCGCGGTTGGTCCACAGATAGACGTTGTTCTCGCCGCTGCGGGCCGCGTAGTAGTGCCTGAGCGTGCCGTAGGCGACCGAGATCAGGATCGTCGTCCCGGACTGCTTGATCGTGACGGTCGAGGTGCCGAGGCCCGACTCGATGTGCGAGTTCTTGCCGCCGTAGCCCTGGTACTCGGTGCCCTTGTAGACCAGCGAGGTCAGGTCGCCGTTGGTCTTGCTGACCTTGAAGACGAGGCTGGCGCCGGTGTCGACGACGTAGTTCGAGCCGTCGTCGGTGTAACCGAAGGTCGCGGCGGACGCCGTCTGGGCGAGCGGCCCGGCGAGCGCGGCGCTACCGGCCGCGGCGGCGCTGCCGAGCACGAAGGCGCGGCGGCCGACGCCTCCGTTGGATGCGGCTCCGGACATGGGGGTGCCTCCTTCGAGAGACATGTGGGGGAGGTGCGGGTGTCTCGCAGAGTGACAGTTGAATCGATTTCGCGAAAGGGCTTTCGCTTGCAGGAGGTTGGCAATCTTGTGAAATCGACCCGAGGTCTAGAAAGCGCTTGCCGATAGGGGTACGGTCCAGCCGCCAGGTCTTGCCATGTGTCGGAGGAGCAGCGAATGAGACGTTTCAACCTCGCCGTGCTGGCGGCGCTCACCCTGGGCGCCGGACTGACCGCCGTACCGGCCGCCCAAGCGCACGGAGGGCGGGCGCCGCTCGGCATCGAGAACTGCACCGCCGGCGCCTGTCACTTCGACGTCCCGGCGGGCACGTACGACGTGAAGGTCCTCCTCGGCGGCGACGCCGCGTCCGCCACCGCGATCAGCGGCGAGACCCGGCGCTCCCTGCTGCCGGAGACGGCCGCGCCCGCCGGTGAGCGGGTCGCCCGCAGCTTCACCGTGAACGTCCGCACCCCCGAGGGCGAGCCCACCGGCGTGGACGGCACCCCCGGCCTCGACCTCGTCATCGGCGGCACCGCCCCCGCCCTCGCCGACATCTTGGTCACCCCGGCCCGCCACAGCCGCCAGATCCTCCTGGTCGGCGACTCCACGGTCTGCGACCAGCCCGGCGACCCCTACTCCGGCTGGGGCCAGCAGCTGCCCCAGTACCTGCGCAAGGGCGTCTCCGTCGCCAACTACGCCGACTCCGGCGAGAGCACGGTCAGCTATCTCGCGAGCGCCCAGCTGTGGGGTACCGTCCAGCCGCTGATCCGGCCCGGCGACCTCGTCCTGGTCCAGCTCGCCCACAACGACAAGACGACCGACGAGGCGACGTACCGGGCGAACCTGGAGACTCTGGTCGCCGGGATCCGCGAAAAGGGCGGGGAGCCTGTCCTCGTGACGCCGATCGTGCGACGCTGGTTCAACTCCGACGGCACCCTGAACAACAACACCGCACTCCTGGTCAACGGCCTGGGCGTCGACCACCCCGCCGTCATCCGCTCGGTCGCGGCAGACAACGGCGTCCCGCTGATCGACCTGACCGCGAGGACGAAGGCGCTCGTGGAGTCCCTCGGGACGGAGGG
>JABFXD010000758.1 GCA_013361925.1 Streptomyces sp.
GCCGCGCTCCTCATCGAGGGCCACACCGACGCCGTCATCGCCGACCGCCTCGGCCTCAACATCCGCACCGCCCGTGAGCACATCGCCAAGCTCGCCGCGACCCTCGGCAGTGAGAGCCGGGCTCAGCTCGGGTATCTCATCGGACGGTCCGGGATTCTTGATCAGGGATCGTGAGGGCGGCGGGACCGGCGACGGTACGGGCCGAGTTGTCCAGGCCCACCTGCGCGATACGGACGCCGAGTTGGGTGCGGCTCGCGGCGCCCAGGGTCTCCGACAGCCGCGCGATGTGCGCCCGGCAGGTGCGGACGCTTATGCCCAGCCGTTCCGCGATCACCGCGTCCTGATGGCCCTCCGCCAGCAGCGTCGCGATGGACTGCTCGCGGTGCGAGATGCCCTCGATGCCGGTGTCGGGGAGGGGGGCGGTCAGCGGGATCGCCAGGCGCCACAGGCGTTCGAAGACCGTGGCCAGGAAGCCCACCAGCGCCGGGTGACGCAGTTCGAGCGCCAGGGTGCGGTCCGCGTTGGCCGGGATGAACGCCACCGTGCGGTCGAAGAGGATGAGGCGGTCGATGACCTCGTCCAAGGTGCGGGCCTCCACCGCCTCGCCCATCAGCTCCAGGTAGTTCAGCAGGCCCTGGCCGTGGCGGGCCACGTGCGTGTACAGGTCGCGCATACGGACGCCCCGGCCCCGTAGCGCCAGCGCCCGGTGCAGACCCTCCGTCAGTTCGTGCTCGGGCCGGATGCCGCCCGGCTGGACCGTCAGCACCTCCGTGGTGCACGCCTGGGTCGCCTCGTCCATCGCCGCCTGGATGCGGGACAGACCGTCCAGGACCCGCAGCGCCGTCCCCTCCGCGCCGCCCGCGCCCAACTGCGGGCCAAGACCCGCGTACCACTCGAACGCCGCCACCGCCGAGCCCATCCGCCGCTGGCTCGCGCTCACCTCGTCGTAGACGCCGCGCAGAAGCCGGGTCATGACCTCCTGCGGGGACGTCGGGACCAGCCAGTCCATGTCGTCCGGGTCGGGGTGGAGAAGCGCCAGCTCCAGCAGGCACGGCACCGGCTCCGCGTCCACGCGCGGCACCCGGCCACGCCGTACGGCCCGGGAATACACGCGATCCCCGGCCTCGCACAGTCGGTCAGCACCGTGGGGATGCTCCTCCGTCCCGTGCCCGGCCATCGCCCAGCCCACCCCCGCATCCAGCCTCTTGTGCCCGGCATGCGCGCGCTCGTGACACGGACACACCCCTACGGGTCCGCAACTATGCGCGGACCAGACCTGCTCCGCAACACGGCTCGGCCCGGTGTGACCGAGGGAAACCACTGATTTACCCCACTATCGTCGTGCCTCCGCCCGCCGCCTTGCAACAAGCTGATGGTCCCCCTCCGTACCCGCCGCGTACCCACCGGAATCCGTTTCTCCGCGTGAACCGCCCGAAATCCACCGGTGATCACCGCGTTACGCAGCGCATCTAACGTCCCCTCATGGCGGACATATTTGACGCGTACGCGTTGGCCGACGCGTGGGACGAGATGTTTGTGCGGCCGGGTGAGGTCAGGACCGCCTATGAGCCGGTCCTGTCGGCACTTCAGCCGATCGAGCCGAGTGAACTGCGCTTCCGGGCCGACCAGATGGCCCGGGCGTTCACCGACCGGGGCGTGACCTACGCCTTCGCGGGCGAGGAGCGGCCGTGGCCGCTGGACCTCGTACCGAGGATCCTCGACGCCTTGGAGTGGGACCTCGTCCAGCGCGGCGTGGGACAGCGCGTACGGGCCCTGGAGGCCTATCTCGCCGACGCCTACGGGCACTGCCGGGCCTTCGAGGACGGGGTCGTGCCCTGGCGGCTGCTGCTCAACTCCCCCCACTTCCACCGCGTCGCCCACGGGGTCGAACCACCGGGCGGCGTCCGCATCCACGTCGCCGGCATCGACCTCGTACGGGACGAGGCCGGGGACTTCCGGGTCCTGGAGGACAACGTCCGCGTCCCCAGCGGCGTCTCGTACGTCATCGAGAACCGGCGGGCCATGACCCGGATCTTCCCCTCCCTCTTCGCCGAGCAGCATGTGCTCCCGGTCGACGGATACGCGCAGAAGCTGCTCGCCGCGCTGCGCAGAGCCGCGCCGGACGGCACCGAGGACCCACGGGTCGTCGTCCTCACCCCCGGACCCAGCAACGCCGCCTACTTCGAACACGCCCTGCTGGCCCGGCTGATGGGCGTGCAGCTGGTCGAGGGGCACGACCTGGTGTGCCGGGCCAACCGGGTGTGGATGCGGACCACGCGCGGCGAGATGCCGGTCCATGTCGTATACCGGCGGCTCGACGACGACTTCCTCGACCCGCTGCACTTCCGGCCCGACTCGGTCATCGGCTGCCCGGGCATCATGAGCGCCGCGATGGCCGGAAACGTCACCCTCGCCAACGCCGTCGGCAACGGCATCGCCGACGACAAGCTGCTCTACACCTACGTCCCCGACCTCATCCGCTACTACCTCTCCGAGGAACCGATCCTCCCCAACGTGGAGTCCTTCCGGCCCGACGAACCCGGGCAGCTCGACGCCGTCCTCGACCAGATCGACCAGCTCGTCATCAAGCCGGTGGACGGGGCCGGCGGCCAGGGCATCGTCATCGGTCCGAAAGCCGACGCCAGAACGCTGGAGCGTGCCAGACGGGCCGTCGCCGCCGACCCCCGCGGGTTCATCGCCCAGCGGCCCGTCGCCCTGTCCACCTCGCCCACCCTCGCCGGTGAGCGGATGGCACCGCGCCACATCGACCTCAGACCCTTCGCCGTCAACGACGGCAACGAGGTCTGGGTCCTGCCCGGCGGCCTCACCCGCGTCGCCCTCCAGGAGGGCAACCTCATCGTCAACTCCAGCCAGGGCGGCGGCTCCAAGGACACCTGGGTGCTCGCCGAGGGGCCGGCCGAGGAGCCGGGGGCACCGGCCCCGGACACCCTGCCCGCCGTGGCACCCCGCCAGCTCGGTCCCGACGGCAACCCCGCCTTCGTGGAGGAAGGGGCGCAGCAGCAGTGAGCGACGTGATCCTCTCCCGGATAGCCGAGGCGCTGACCTGGACCGGCCGCTATGTCGAGCGGGCCGACGCCACCGGCCGCATCCTCGACGCCTACCTCCACCGCACGCTGGAGGACCCCTGGCGCGACGAGGACGCGGCCTGCCGGTCGCTGTACGCGATCCTCGGCGTCGACGCGGGCCCCGAGCGCGTCGACATGCAGCAGGTCCTCGACCAGCTCGCCTTCGACTCCCGCTCCACCTGCTCCATCGAGGGCGCGCTCGGGGCCGCCCGGCTCAACGCGCGCAGCGCCCGTGAGGCCGTCTCCTCCGAGATGTGGGAGTGCCTCAACTCCACCTGGCACGCCCTCGCCGACCAGCGCCGCGCGGCCCGCCGTACCGGCCCCTACGCCTATCTGGAGCTCGTACGGGCCCGTGCCGCGCTGTTCTTCGGGCTCGCCGACTCCACCATGAGCCGGGACGACAGCTGGCGTTTCGTGGTGCTCGGGCGGAGCCTGGAGCGGGTGGACATGACCGTACGGCTGCTGTCGGTACGGGTGTTGGACGCCGCGCACGCGCCGGACTGGACGACGCTGCTGAGCGCGTCCGGCGCCGACGAGGCGTACGCGCGCGTGCACAGCGGTTTCGGCGACAGTGCGCGGGTGGCCGAATTCCTGCTCCTGGACCGGGACTTCCCGCGCTCGGCGCTGCACGCGCTGACCACGGCGGAGGAATGCCTCAGCGCGCTCGGCCGCCCCCGCCAGGACCCCGCGCGCCGCCCCATCGGCCGGCTGCGCACCCGCCTCGAATACCTCGACTCACCCGCCCTGACCGATCAACTTCCGGCGCTCCTCGGGGACTTGCAGCAGGCCTGCATGGCCTCGGCGGAGGCGGTGGCGGAGCGGTTCTTCCCCTACCAGGGGCCCGTGATCTGGGCCCAGGAAGGAGCCTGACGTGGCCCGTCGTCTCCGTATCAAGCACGTCACGCGGGTGTCGTACGCCCAGCCCGCGGCCTCCTCCCACAACGAGGTCCGCATGACCCCGCTGACCCTGCCCGGCCAGACCACCCTGGACGCCCGGGTCACCGTCAGCCCGGCGACCGCGACCTGGTCGTACTGGGACTACTGGGGCACCCAGGTCACCGGTTTCGACCTCCTCGACCCGCACGCCGACCTCACCATCACCGCCTCCAGCCTGGTCGAGACGGCTCCGCCGGAGCCGCTGCCCGAGGCGCCGGACTGGACGGAACTGGCGGAAGCTACGACGAGTTCACGCCTGTTGGAGTTCGCGGGCCCGACCGCCCGTACGACCGTCCCCGCGAAGCTCCTCAAGAAGGCGCGCAAGGCGGCCGCCGGCCTGGACCCGCACGCGACGGCCGCCGCGGTCTCCGCCCTGGTCGCCGACCGGGTCGCCTATCTCCCCGGCGCCACCGGGGTGAACACCTCGGCCACCGAGGCCTGGGAGCAGGGCGCGGGCGTCTGCCAGGACATCGCCCACCTCACCATCGCCCTGCTGCGGGGCCTGGGCCTGCCGACCCGGTACGTCTCCGGCTACCTCCACCCCGAGCGGGAGGCGGAGCTGCACCGGCCGGTCGCGGGGCAGAGCCACGCCTGGGTCGAGTACTGGGCGGGCGACTGGTGCGGCTACGACCCGACGAACCGGACGCGCGCCGACGAGTCCCACGTGGTCGTGGGACGGGGCCGGGACTACGACGACGTCACCCCGCACAAGGGCATCTACCGAGGCGTACCCGGCGGACCGCCGGAGGTGACGGTGGAGTTCACGCGGGTGGTGTGAGGCCCCTGGGGGACGGGCTCCAGCCTCTCCGGCTCCGGCCCCTCCCCTACGCCGGCGCGAACGCGAAGAACCCGTCCTCCGTGGCCAGATACCCGTACCCGCTCGCCGCGTCCACCGCCGGAATGCTCCCCTCCGGCAAGTCCTTCGCCAGCACCTTCCGGGTCTGGGTGTCCACGGCGAGCGTCTTGTGCGTGCTCACCCCGTCGAAGGTCTCGCCGTACAGCACCTCGCCGTTGCCGGAGAAGCGGACCGGGTCCAGCGCGGTCTCACCGTCCTCCTGGGCCCACAGCCGGGTGCCGTCGGCGGTCTTCCACACGCTCGTGCCCTCGAAGCCGGTCTCGAACTCGCCCTTGTCCTCGGCCGCCAGCTCGCCGTCGGCGGACCAGACGACGTACTCGGGGCCCTCGTAGGAGGCGGTGAGGGCGCCGCTCGCCAGGTCGTACCAGGCGTAGACCTGGGTGGTGGGGCTCAGGCCGACGCTCTTCTTCCAGGCGACGAG
>JABFXD010000927.1 GCA_013361925.1 Streptomyces sp.
CCATGGACAAAGATCGACGGGGCTTGGACCGAAGGATCGGCAGGGCAAGGACCGACGGGGAGCTGGACCGAAGGACCGACGGGGGACCTGGACCGAAGGACCGACGGGGGACTTGGACCGAAGGGAGGGACCCGTTGACCTACCACACGTGGATGCGGTTCTTCACGCCCGGCCCCGCCCACCACCGCCTCGGCCTGGTCTGCCTCGGCGTCGGCCTCCAGTACGGCGCCCTGCCCACCGTCGGCCCCCGCGTCCTGGACCACCACGTCGCCGTCGTCATCAGCACCGGCCACGGCTGGTACGACCACCCCGACGGCCGCCGCACCACCGTCACCGCGCCCGCCCTGCTCTGGCTCACCCCCGGCGTCCCGCACCACTACGCACCCGACCCGGACACCGGCTGGGACGAGGGCTTCGTCGACTTCACCGGGCCCGCCACCGCCTCCTACACCGAACTCGGCTACATCGAACCCGACCGCCCCGTCGTGCCCCTCTCCGACGCCTCAGGACCACGCGCCGTCATCGGCCGCATGGCCCGCGCCGCCCGCCGCGACAACCCCCTCCTCGAAGTCGAGACCGGCGCCGCCGTCCACGAACTCCTCGTCGCCCTGCGCCGCGCCCGCGCCGACCTCACCCCCGACGGCGACCAGGTCCTCAAGAGCCTCGCCCGCGACGCCTTCAAGCCGATGACCGTCGCCGACCACGCCGCCCGGCACGGCATGACCCCCGCCGAACTGCGCACCGCCGTCCGCCGCGGCGCCGGATGCAGCCCCAAGGACTACCTCCTCGGCATCCGCCTCGGCCACGCCAAGGAACTCCTCGCCACCACCGAACTCCCCGTCGCCGCCGTCGCCCGCCGCGTCGGCTACGACGACCCCGCCTACTTCTCCCGCCTGTTCACCCGCCGCGTCGGCACCCCGCCCGTCCGCTTCCGCGCCCAACAGGGCCGCGTCGTCCCCGGCGGCTGGAGCGACCAGGTACCCGACCCGGAGGATCCGCCGATCATCCCCGCCACCGGGGCACCGTAGGGTGGACGCTCATGACCACCAGCAACCCCGGTACCGGTGACGTCGACCCCGCCGTGCGCGAGGAGCTCGCCCGGCTGCGCGACAGCATCGACAACATCGACGCGGCCGTCGTCCACATGCTCGCCGAACGCTTCAAGGCGACCCAGCAGGTCGGCCACCTCAAGGCCGAACACCAGCTGCCGCCCGCCGACCCGGCCCGCGAGGCCCGCCAGATCGAACGGCTGCGCAACCTCGCCGAGAACGCCAAACTCGACCCGGCCTTCGCTGAGAAGTTCCTCAATTTCATCATCGCCGAAGTGATCCGCCACCACGAGCGCATCGCCGACGACGCCGTCAACGGCACCACGCCCACAGCGAACTGACCTCGCAAGACGCCCCCAGGGCGTGACAGGACACCCCCCGCAGGGGCATGCTGCGCTGTGCACTCCTTGTCAGCTGGCGGGCACACACGGTCAGCGCCTCGGACATAAGCTGGTTGTCCCATGCGGGAGGGACGTCGGGCCATGCCGTCGGATGCCAAGATCCTCATCGTCGACGACCACGAGGACACGCTGTACGCGCTGGAGAGCGCCCTGGCCCCGCTGGGCTATCGGCTCGGCCGGGCCACCAGCGGCGACGAGGCGCTCAAGCAGGTCCTGCGCGGCCAGGTCGGCCTGCTCCTCCTCGACGTCCGCATGCCCGGCGTCAGCGGCCTCGACGTCGTCCGCTACATGCGCCGCGTCGAACAGACCCAGCACATCCCCGTCGTCCTGCTCACCGGCTTCGGCCCCGACCAGGAACTCACCGCCACCGCCTTCGGCCTCGGCGTCGCCGACCTCATCATGAAACCCATCGACCCCTGGGCCCTGCGCACCAAGGTCCGCTACCTCTTCGACGCCCACCGTCGCCGCCTCGCCCTCGAAGAGGAGATCCGCGCCCTGC
Source organism: Streptomyces sp. (assembly GCA_013361925.1). Lineage (GTDB taxonomy): Bacteria > Actinomycetota > Actinomycetes > Streptomycetales > Streptomycetaceae > Streptomyces. Next base: position 1,950 of record JABFXD010000927.1, read on the forward strand.
GCGCCCTCGTCAAGGACGGCCCCGAACCGGCCGGCCGCCTCTCCCGCCCCGCCCTGTCCCACCCGGACCCCCGCGTCCCGCTGCAACGCGCACAAGGGGCGCACACCGGCAACCTCGAACAGGACCGGACATAGGGCGCGTACCGATCCGCCCCTGTGCCGTACCCGCACCATCAGGCAGCATGTCGTGCATGTCCGTACTGACGCGCGACGAAGCGCAGACCCGTGCCACCCTCCTCGACGTCCACCGGTACACGATCGACCTCGATCTCACCACCGGCGACGACACCTTCGACTCGAAGACCGTCATCCGCTTCACCGCGCGCACGGACGCGGACACCTTCGTCGAGGTCAAGCCCGCCGAACTACGCTCCGTCACCCTCGACGGACAGCCCCTCGACCCCGAGACCCTCGACGGCAACCGCCTGCCCCTGAAGAACCTCACCGCCGGCGACCACGAACTCCGCGTCGACGCGAGCATGCGCTACTCCCGCACCGGCGAGGGCATGCACCGCTTCACCGACCCCACCGACGGCGAGACCTACGCCTACACCCAGCTGTTCATGGAAGACGTCCAGCGTGTCTTCGCCGCCTTCGACCAGCCCGACCTCAAGTCCGTCTTCGAACTGACCGTGAAGGCCCCCGACGGCTGGAGCGTCCTCGCCAACGGCATCACCACAGACCTCGGCGACGGCCGGTGGCAGGCCGCCCCCACCCCGCTGATCTCCACCTACCTCGTCGCCGTCGCCGCCGGCCCCTGGCACTCCGTCCGCACCGAACACCGCGGCCTGCCCTTCGGCCTCCACTGCCGCCGCTCGCTCGCCCCCTACCTCGCCCCGGACGCCGACGAACTCTTCGAGATCACCAAGCAGTGCTACGACCGCTACCACGAGAAGTTCGAGGAGCCCTACCCCTTCGACTCCTACGACCAGGCGTTCGTCCCCGAGTTCAACGCCGGCGCCATGGAGAACCCCGGACTCGTCACCTTCCGCGACGAGTTCATCTACCGCTCCGCCGTCACCGACACCGAACGCCAGACCCGCGCCATGGTCATCGCCCACGAGATGGCCCACATGTGGTTCGGCGACCTCGTCACCCTGCGCTGGTGGGACGACATCTGGCTGAACGAGTCCTTCGCCGAGTACATGGGCTACCAGACCCTCACCGAGGCCACCCGCTTCACCGACACCTGGACCGACTTCGGTGTCGTCCGCAAGGCCTGGGGCTACGACGCCGACCAGCGCCCCTCCACCCACCCCGTCGCCCCCGACCCCGAGCTCGTCCCCGACACCGCCTCCGCGATGCTCAACTTCGACGGCATCTCCTACGCCAAGGGCGCCTCCGCACTGCGGCAACTGGTGACCTGGCTCGGCGAGAAGGACTTCCTCGCCGGCATCAACACCCACTTCGCCCGGCACAAGTTCGCCAACGCCACCCTCGCCGACTTCATCGACTCCCTCGCCGGCGGCACCGAACGCGACGTCCACGCCTGGGCCGACACCTGGCTGCGCACCACCGGCGTCGACACCCTCACCGCTGTGGTCACCCCCGGCGACGAAGGCACCTACGCCCTCCGGGTCGAACACGACGGCAGCCGCCCCCACCGCATCGCCGTCGGCCTCTACGACCAGGACGTCGCCGACGAAGGCCGCCACCTCGTCCTGCGCGAGCGCCTCGACCTCGACGTCCCGCAGACCGACGGCCCGCTGCCCATCGGCAAGCGCCCCGCCCTCCTGCTCCTGAACGACGGCGACCTCACCTACGCCAAGGTCCGCTTCGACGCCGAGTCCTTCAAGACCGTCACCGCCAGCCTGTCCGGACTGCCCTCCCCGCTGACCCGCGCCGTCGTCTGGAACGCCCTGCGCGACTCCGTCCGCGACGGCGAACTCCCGCCCGCCGCCTACCTGGAAGCCGCCCGCGCCCACCTCCCGCACGAGACCGACCTCGCCCTCGTCCAGGGCGTCCTCGCCTTCGCCTCCGTCCAGATCGCCGACCGCTACGTCACCCCCGAGGAACGCCCGGCGGCCCTGGCCACCCTCACCTCCCTGTGCCGCGACCTCATCCGCCGCACCGAGGACGGCGACAACCCCGGCCTGCGCCTCATCGCCGTACGCCACTTCATCGACGTCGCCGCCCACCCCGACACCATCGCCGCCTGGCTCGCCGACGGCACCGTCCCCGGCGGCCCCGAACTCGACCCCGAACTGCGCTGGCGCGTCCTCGCCCGCCTCGCCGTCCTCGGCGCCACCGACGAGGCCGCCATCGCCGCCGAACTCGCCCGCGACCCCTCCGCCACCGGCGAGGAAGGCGCCGCCCGCTGTCGCGCCGCCCTGCCCGACGCGGACGCCAAGGCCAAGGCCTGGGAGGCGATGTTCGGCGGCGACGACCTCTCCAACTACCTCTTCACCGCCACCGCCCAGGGCTTCTGGCAGCCCGAACAGGCCGACCTCGTCCGCGACTACGTCCCCCGCTACTTCGAGGACGCCGTCACCCTCGCCGCCCGCCGCGGCCACGCCATCGCCGACGCCGCGGGCCGCTGGGCCTTCCCGGCCCACGCCGTCGACGCGGAGACCCTCCGCTTCGGAGAGCGGTGCCTGAGCGACGCCGAGCCCATTCCGGCACTGCGCCGCAAGCTCGTCGACCAACTGGATGATCTGGGGCGGGCGTTGCGGGTGAGGCAGGCGTAACCCGCCGGGGTCCCCAGCGGGGGGGACCCTACCCGTACGGACGTACCCCCTTTCGGGTTCCGATCGTTGGGCTTTTCGGGCGCGAGCACGCATCCGCGTACAAGCTGGAACTCCCTCAGCCGAGCGCGCCCGGGAGGACCCACCATGACCACCCCACCGCTCGCGTCAGCCCCCGACGCCCTGCGCCCCCTCCTCGACACGGTCCTGGACGCCCTGCGGGAGGGCACACGGGCGCGCGGGGGGCCGCTGCCCGGGGGAGGACCGGAGGCGGTCGCGACACGACTACGGGCGGCAGTGGGGGACGTACTCCCGCAGGAGGGCGACCCGGAGGCCCTACGACACCTCGTGCGAGCACTGACGGAGGGCTCGGCGGACCCGGCGGACCCACTGTGCGCGGCGCACCTGCACTGCCCGCCCTTGGCGGTGGCAGCGGCAGCAGACTTGGCGGTGTCGGTCCTCAACCCGTCCTTGGACTCATGGGACCAGGCGCCGGCAGCCTCCGAGCTTGAGGCACTGGTGACCAGGGCACTTGCCAACGAGGTTTACGGTCAGCTCCCCAGGGGCGCGGGGAACTGCGCGACCAGCCCCCACACACCCGCAGCCTTGGTCACAACAGGTGGCACCGAATCCAACCAAGTAGCTCTTCTCCTGGCCAGAGAGT
>JABFXD010000737.1 GCA_013361925.1 Streptomyces sp.
GTCGAGCTGAGGCATCTCCCGCGTACGGTCCTCGGCCCCGTCGGGCCGCGCCTGCTCCTCCCGGAAGAACCCCGGCGGCACCCGGTCGACCGGGGTCTCCCCCGGCACCGGCGGCAACACGGCCGTCTCGTCGGCGGCCCCCGGCACGACGGGAGGCAGCACCGCGGTCTCGTCCGCCGCACCCGGCACGACAGGAGGCAGCACCGCCGTCTCGTCGGCCGCACCCGGCACCACCGGCGGCAGCACCGCCGTCTCGTCGGCCGCCGAAGCCGGAGGCTTGGGCAGCTCGGCGGTCACCTCGTTGTCAGAGCCCCGCCCCCCAGAGCCCCGCCCCTCGGAGCCACGGCCGTCAGAGCCACGACCCTCAGCAGCATGCCCCTCAGAACCGCGCCCCTCGCCGGCGTCCGCCCCGTCGGAGATTTTCCGCAGTACCGCCGTCTCCTCCACCGGCCCGCCCGACGCGTTCGTCGGCGTCACCACCGGCGTGGGCACGGTCGCCGCCTCCGGCGCCACCACGGGCGGCGTCGGCTTCTTCGGGCCCGCCTCGGCCGCGGCCGACGCCTGCTCGGCCAGCCGGCGCGCCTCCTCGGCCCGCAGCAACGCCTCCTCGGCCTTGCGCTGCTTCTCCACGCGCCGCGCCTCGGCCTCGGCGTGCAGCCGCGCCTCCTCCTCGGCCTGCTTGCGGCGCCGCTCCTCGTCGGCCTTGCGGCGCGCTTCCTCCTCGGCGCGGGCCTTCTCCTCGGCGAGCAGCCGCTGCCGCTCCTCCTCGGCCCGCTTACGCGCTTCCTCGGCCCGCAGCCGGGCCTCCTCCGCCTGCCGTTCGGCCTCGCGCCGCTGCGCCTCCTCCAGCTCGCGGCGCTTGCGCTCCTCCTCCTCGGCGCGCAGCCGCTCCAGCTGCTCCTGGCGCTCGCGCTCCAGACGCTCTTCCTCGGCCTTGCGCGCGGCCTCCTCCTCGGCCTTGCGGCGCGCTTCCTCCTCGGCCTTGCGCCGGGCCTCCTCCTGCTCCCGGATCTCCTGCTCGGAGAGCGGCAGCAGTTGGTCGAGCCGGTGCCGTACGACGGTGGTGACGGCCTCGGGCTCCTGGCCCGCGTCCACCACCAGGTACCGGCCCGGGTCGGCCGCGGCGAGCGTCAGGAACCCGGAGCGCACGCGCGCGTGGAACTCCGCCGGCTCCGACTCCAGCCGGTCGGGCGCCTCGGTGAACCGCTCCCGGGCGATCTCCGGGGAGACGTCCAGGAGCACCGTCAGATGCGGAACCAGTCCGTCCGTGGCCCAGCGGTTGATGCGGGCGATCTCGGTCGGGGACAGGTCGCGGCCCGCCCCCTGGTAGGCCACCGACGAGTCGATGTACCGGTCGGAGATGACGACCGCGCCGCGCTCCAGCGCGGGCCGGACGACCGTGTCCACGTGCTCCGCGCGGTCCGCCGCGTACAGCAGCGCCTCCGCGCGGTGCGAGAGTCCGGCCGACGACACGTCCAGCAGGATCGACCGCAGCCGCTTGCCGACCGGCGTCGCGCCCGGCTCGCGCGTGACCACGACCTCGTGGCCCTTGGCCCTTATCCACTCGGCGAGCGCCTCGGCCTGGGTGGACTTCCCGGCGCCGTCGCCGCCCTCCAGGGCGATGAAGAAGCCGGTCGCCGTCGGCGCGGTCACCGGGTCGTCGCCGCCGAGCAGCGCGTCCCGCAGATCGTGCCGCAGCGGCACTCCGGAACGGTCGTCGACCTTGGCGAGCACCAGCGCGGCCACCGGCAGCAGCAGCGCGCCGACCAGCATCAGCGTGAACGCGGCCCCGCCGTGCGCGAAGACGAACTTGCCGCTTTCCAGCCGGTGCGGCCCGATCAGCGCGGCGACCAGCGGGGCGATGACGGCGCCGAGCGCCACGAAGACCCGTACGACCGCGTGCAGATGCTCGGTCGTGCGCGGGCGGCGGTAGTCCTCGGTCTCCTGGTCGAGCAGCGCGTGCCCGGTGTTGGCGGCCACGCCCGCGCCGACGCCGGCCAGCGCGACGATGAGCACGACGGTGGTGACGTCCGGGACGAGACCCGCGGCCAGCAGGGCGACGCCGGTGAAGGCGATGGCCAGCGCGAGCAGGCGGCGGCGCGAGAGGGAGACCAGCACCTTGGGCGCCGTACGGATGCCGACGACGACCCCGCCGGTCAGCGCCAGCACCAGCAGGCCGTACGTCACCGGCCCGCCGCCCAGGTCCTTGGCGTGCAGCACGGACACCGCGACGGCCGCGGCGACCGCGCCCGCGACGGCCGCGGAGGCGAGGACCAGCAGCGGCAGCACGCCGGTGCGGCCCTTGTCGACGCCGGTGCCCGTCTTGGGGCGGCGCAGGCCCTCCAGCGGCGAACGCGCGCGCGGGGTGCGCGTGTCGGGCAGCTCCAGGAAGGTCAGCACGGACAGCGACGCGGCGAACAGACCCGCCGCGACATACGAGGCGAGGGCCGCCTGGTGCTGGTCGAACCAGTCGATCCCGGCGCCCAGAAGGTTGTTGACGAGCGCGGCGGTGACGAGCGCGGCGGCGGCCAGCGGGATCGCCACGAAGCCCGTACGCAGCGACAGGCGGCGCAGCGCGTCCAGGTGGTCCGGCAGCGGTCGTACCGTCGCGCCCTCCGGCGGCGGGGCCGGGAGCAGGGCGGGCGCCGCGCTCTCGCGGCACACGCTCCAGAAGCGCTCGGCGACTCCGGTGACGAAGGCCGTCACCAGGAGCATCGGCAGCGCGTTCTGGGGCGTCCAGTCGATCCACAGGGGCGCGACGATCAGCAGCGCCGCGCGCACCCCGTCCGCGCCGACCATGGTCCAGCGGCGGTCGAGCGGCCCCTCCTGCGAGGTGAGGGACGTCAGCGGGCCGAGGAGGACCGCGCCGAAGAGCAGCGTGGCCAGGATGCGCACCCCGAAGACGGTCGCCACTGCGAACGCCACTCCTCGGTAATCACCCCCGAAGGACCCCTCGACGATCGCCGCCTGGAGGGCGAGGATCACCACCACCAGAAGGGCCAGGGCGTCGCCGACTCCGCCCACCAACTGCGCGCTCCACAGCCGCTTCAGCTGTGGTTGGCGCAGCAGGGCGCGGACGGCGCGCTCGCGGGAGTCCGCGGCAAGGGCGTCGTCGGGGGCCGGGTGGTGGGCCGTTGGCTGCTCGGCTCGCGTCATGCTTTCAGCCTATCGGGCAGCACCGACAGCCCGTGGCGCCCGTCCGAACGTGCGCACGCCCCGACACCAAAGTGATGCCGGGGCGTTCGTTTTGCGAAGCCTCAGTGGAGCGACGCGGCTTGTATCAGTCCTCCGACGCCGTCTTCGAAGCCGCCGCCTTCTTCGCGGTCGTCTTCTTCGCGGCCGTCGTCGTCTTCGCGGCGGTCTTCTTGGCGGCCGTCTTCTTGGCCGGGGCGGCCTTCTTCGCCGTGGCCTTCTTGGCGGGAGCCTTCTTCGCCGTCTTCTTGGCGGGGCCCTTCGCCCGCTTCTCGGCGAGGAGTTCGTAGCCGCGCTCGGGGGTGATGTCCTCGACGCTGTCGCCGGAGCGCAGGGTCGCGTTGGTCTCCCCGTCGGTGACGTACGGCCCGAAGCGGCCGTCCTTGACCACGACCGGCTTCTCGCTGACCGGGTCGGTACCGAGCTCCTTCAGCGGCGGCTTGGCGGCGGCCCGGCCGCGCTGCTTGGGCTGGGCGTAGATCGCGAGCGCCTCTTCGAGGGTGATCGTGAAGAGCTGGTCCTCGGAGGTGAGCGAGCGCGAGTCCGTGCCCTTCTTCAGGTACGGCCCGTAGCGCCCGTTCTGCGCGGTGATCTCCTGGCCCTCGGCGTCGGCGCCGACCACGCGCGGCAGCGACATCAGCTTGAGGGCGTCCTCCAGCGTCACCGTGTCCAGCGCCATCGACTTGAACAGCGAGGCCGTCCGCGGCTTCACGGCGTTCTTGCCGGTCTTCGGGGTGCCCTCGGGGAGCACCTCGGTGACGTACGGGCCGTAGCGGCCGTCGCGGGCGATGATCTGGTTGCCGCTCACCGGGTCGGCGCCGAGCTCGAAGTCACCGCTCGGCTTGGCGAGCAGCTCCTCGGCGAGCTCGACGGACAGCTCGTCCGGAGCGAGGTCCTCCGGCACGTCCGCGCGCTGGTGGCCCTCGGAGTCCTTCTCGCCGCGCTCGATGTACGGGCCGTAGCGCCCGACGCGCAGCACGATGCCGCTGCCCACCGGGAACGACGACACCTCGCGCGCGTCGATCGCGCCCAGGTCGGTCACCAGCTCCTTGAGGCCACCGAGATGGTCCCCGTCGCCGTTGCCGGCGTCGGCCGCGCCGCCTTCCGTGCCCTCACCGAAGTAGAACCGCTTCAGCCACGGCACGGACTGGGCCTCACCGCGGGCGATGCGGTCGAGGTCGTCCTCCATCTTGGCGGTGAAGTCGTAGTCGACGAGCCGCCCGAAGTGCTTCTCCAGGAGGTTGACCACGGCGAAGGACAGGAAGGACGGGACGAGTGCCGTGCCCTTCTTGAAGACATAGCCGCGGTCGAGGATCGTGCCGATGATCGACGCGTACGTCGACGGGCGGCCGATCTCGCGCTCTTCGAGCTCCTTGACCAGGCTGGCCTCGGTGTAGCGGGCCGGGGGCTTGGTGGCGTGCCCGTCGACCGTGATCTCCTCGGCGGAGAGCCGGTCGCCCTGGCTGACCTGGGGCAGCCGGCGCTCGCGGTCGTCCAGCTCGGCGTTGGGGTCGTCGGCGCCCTCGACGTAGGCCTTCAGGAAGCCGTGGAAGGTGATCGTCTTGCCGGAGGCGCTGAACTCGACGTCCCGGCCGTCGGCGGCGGTGCCACCGATCTTGACGGTGACGGAGTTGCCGGTCGCGTCCTTCATCTGGGAGGCGACGGTCCGCTTCCAGATCAGCTCGTACAGCTTGAACTGGTCGCCGGTCAGTCCGGTCTCGGCGGGCGTGCGGAAACGATCACCCGAGGGGCGGATCGCCTCGTGCGCCTCCTGCGCGTTCTTGACCTTCCCGGCGTACGTCCGCGGCGCGGACGGCAGGTAGTCGGCCCCGTAGAGCTGCGTGACCTGCGCACGGGCCGCGGTGACAGCGGTGTCGCTGAGCGTCGTGGAGTCCGTACGCATGTACGTGATGTAGCCGTTCTCGTACAGCTTCTGGGCGACCTGCATGGTCGCCTTCGCGCCGAAGCCGAGCTTGCGGCTGGCCTCCTGCTGGAGGGTCGTCGTACGGAACGGGGCGTACGGCGAGCGGCGGTACGGCTTGGACTCGACGGACCGGACGGCGAAGTCCGTGTTCTCCAGCGCGGCGGCCAGCGCGCGGGCGTTGGCCTCGTCGAGGTGGAGGGTGTTGGCGCCCTTGATCTGACCCAGGGAGTCGAAGTCACGGCCCTGCGCGACCCGCTTGCCGTCGACCGTCTGGAGCCGCGCGACCAGGGTCGACGGGTCGCTCGGGTCACCGGCGCGGCCGGTCCCGAAGGTGCCGGTCAGGTCCCAGTACTCGGCGGAACGGAAGGCGATGCGCTCGCGCTCCCGCTCGACGACGAGACGCGTGGCGACGGACTGGACACGGCCCGCCGAAAGGCGCGGCATGACCTTCTTCCACAGGACCGGCGAGACCTCGTAGCCGTAGAGGCGGTCGAGGATACGGCGGGTCTCCTGGGCGTCGACCATGCGCTGGTTGAGATCGCGCGGGTTGGCGACGGCGGCCCGGATCGCGTCCTTGGTGATCTCGTGGAACACCATGCGCTTGACCGGGACCTTGGGCTTGAGGACCTCCAGGAGGTGCCACGCGATGGCCTCGCCCTCGCGGTCCTCATCGGTGGCGAGGAAGAGCTCGTCGGAGTCCTTCAGCAGATCCTTGAGCTTCTTGACCTGGGCCTTCTTGTCGGCGTTGACGACATAGATGGGCTCGAAGTCATGCTCGACGTCCACGCCGAGGCGGCGGACCTCGCCGGTGTACTTCTCCGGCACCTCCGCGGCGCCGTTGGGGAGGTCGCGGATGTGCCCGACGCTCGCCTCGACGACGTAACCAGGGCCGAGGTAGCCCTTGATCGTCTTCGCCTTGGCTGGCGACTCGACAATGACGAGTCGGCGGCCGCCGTGTGCGGTCTCGCTGGTCGGGGACAACTTCGCTCTTCTCTCCGGTCGACGCTGGGGCCTCCCCAGGCGGTCCCCGGGGTCGGGTCATGGTGACGCTGCGGAGTGTGACGGTACATCCCGCCCCCGTGTCAAACGGGAAAAGCCCGCAACGGCCACTCGAACGGTAACCCGACTACCGCCATTCCTGCCGCCCGGAGTACCCACCGGCCATTTCGAGCCTTAGTGGAGGACCCCCTCCCAATTACCGGGACCTCGGCCTTTCCATGGTCATCAGAGCCGGGTGAAGCACCATGCGCCGACGACGAGCGCGATCACCGAGGCACAGCTCGCGATCGCCGCCGATGCGACCGGGCTCACACCGTGCGCGACGGGTTCCCCGTGTCGCAGGCGGACCGCGGTCCACGTCAGCAGCCCGGCTCCGAACAGCGCGAACACCGTCCCCGCGAAGATCGCCGGTCCGCTCTCCATGGCTCCCCCTGCCCCTTTTCTCCCGACCGCGCAGGCCCTCGGGCATGGAGGCTGACACGCGCGGGCGGCGGCCAGGCGAACCCGAGGTGAACGCGGGACCAGCACGGCTGTGGACTCCCCGGACGCCCTTGGGGCGGGCCCGGCTCAGACCGATCCGGGCGCGGGTATCTTTCCGGTCGTCTTCTCACCGTCGGTCCGGCTCACCGTGCACACCGCCTTCTTGAACCCCGTGTTCCAGTCGTCCTCGTCGGCCACCCAGCCGTAGACGGTGCGCTCCGATCCCGGTGCCCAGGTCGACTCGAATTTGTTGCCGCACAGCTTGGTCGCGTTGTCGGTGGCTTTCTCGTAGGTCATTTCCGCGGGTGCCTGAACAACGCCGATGACCTGGTCGGTGTGGGGTTTCCCGCAGTCGGTGAGCGGGGCGTTGTAGCCGTCGTCCTCCTCCTCGTAGATCCAGCAGTCACCCGTGCTCATCTGACCGACCCACAGCCGGGCGCCCTCGTCGCGGAACCGGCCGACCTCACCGCCTATCGCCGCATGGCGGCCGAGTACGAGACATGCCGTACCGCTGTTGGCCGCGGTGAAGCCCTCCTTGGTCGGTACGACGGCGTAGAGCGCCGCGTCCGGCAGGGCGTCGACGACCGCGCGCGTCTGGTTCGCGCAGCGCTGGGCGCCGGACGCGCGCGCGTCGGCGTAGTCGGTGGCCGTGTCGACCGCCACGACCTGGCCGTCCGGCCAGTCGTCGGCGCAGTCCACCACCCCGAGGTTCGGCGCCGACTTGAACGGCGTCCCCGTCCAGACCGCCTGCACGCAGTCCCCGGTCTCCAACGGCTTGCCGAGGCCCACGACATCGCCGTACGGCAGCACGGGCCCGGTCGGCGGCGCCGAGCTCTTGGGCACGCTGGAGGTGGGCGGTTTGTTCGCCGCGGTGGTGTTGTCGTCGCCGTCCCCGCCGCCGGTCAGCGAGACGGCCAGCCAGGTCCCACCGGCGACGACCAGAACGACGGCCACGACGAGCGCGACAAGGGCGAGGCGCTTCTTGTCCCCGGAGGGCGGAGCGGGCGGCCCGGGCATGCCGCCGCCGGGTGCACCCGGACCGCCACCGGCCCAGCCGGCACCGGAAGTGGCCCCCGGATAGGGCTGGGTGGGGGCTCCGGGAGTGGGGATACCGCCCGCGTAAGGGGGCGTGGGGCTGCCGGCGTAAGGGGATGCCGGGCTGCCGGCGTAGGGAGGCGTGGGGCTGCTCCCGTACGGGGACGGGCCGCCGCTTCCCGCATAGGGGCCGTAGGGCGTGGGACCGCCGCTCGCGTGGGGGCCCTGTGCGTAGGGGTTGCCGGGTTCGGGCGACTGCGGCGAGGCGCCGGTCTGCCGCCATGGGTCGTACGCCGCTCCAGGCGTCCCACCCGGCGTGTGCGGCGTCTGCGCAGCGCCCGGCGTGAAGGGCCCACCCGGCGTACCCGGCGTCTGAGGCGTCCCGGGCGTCTGCGGCGCACCCGACCCCCCTGGAGCACCGGGCGTACCTGGAGTACCCGGCGTACCTGAAGCGGCTGGCGTACCCGGAGTCTGCGGCGCACCCGCCCCCGCGCCACCACTCCCCCACCCCGGTGAGGTGCTGGCGACGTACCCGGGCGGCGACCCGTCCACGACCCCACCACCACCCGGAACCGCCCCCGAGCCGAACGAGCCGACCGGCTGCGCGCCCCGCCCCTCAGCCGCACCACCCGCACGGAGCCCGTCGGTCGAACCGCCGGCACTGAACGCCCCGGCCGCGCCCCCCGCACCGAACCCCTCAGGCGCCGGCCCGAACCCCGGCGTCGCCCCCCGCACCACCCGCTCAAGCCCCCGCGCCGCCGCCTCCGGTGACGACCTGCGCACCGGGTCCTTGACCAGCAACCCCTGGAGCACGGGGGTCAGTTCGCCCGCCCGTACCGGCGGGGTCGGCTCCTCGCCGAGCAGGGCGGTCAGGGTCGCGTACTCGCCGTGCCGGTCGAAGGGACCGTGGCCCTCCACGGCCGAGTACAGGGTCGCGCCGAGCGAGAACAGGTCCGCGGCCGGTGTGGGCGGCTCCCCCCGCGCGCGTTCCGGCGCGAGATAGCCGGGCGTGCCGAGGATGCCGGCCGTGGCGGTGAGCCGGGGCTCGCGGGACTCGGGTTGGAGTGCGATGCCGTAGTCGGTGAGCAGCACGCGCGCGTACGGGTCGCCCGAAGCGTCCGACGCCAGCAGGATGTTGGCCGGTTTCACATCCCTGTGGAGGATGCCGATCCGGTGTCCGGCGGTCAGCGCGTCCAGCACGGCGAGTCCGACGCGGGCCGCCTGGACGGGCGGCAGCGGGCCCGAACTCCGTACGACCGCCTGTAGGTCGACCGCGTCCGGCACGTACTCCATGACGATCCACGGCAGCCCCTCGTGCACCACCACGTCATGCACCGTCGCCACATGCGGGTGCCCGCGCAGCCGTGCCGCGTGCCGGGCCTCGCTGCGGGCCCGCGCGATGCGCTGCGCGGGTTCGCTCGCGTCCATCGGCACGTCCGGGAGGGCGATCTCCTTGAGCGCGACCTCGCAGGCCAGCTCGTCGTCGTACGCCAGCCAGACCCGGCCCATGCCGCCCGCGCCGAGCGTCCGCAGCAGGCGGTAGCGGCCGCCCACGACCCTGCCCTCACCGTGATCCGGCGTCTCCCCCGACATCACGCCTCCCCCCGAGGCCCGAGCGGGTGCGCCTCCCCCGAGGACGCGTCGGACCTGTCCCTCGAAGGTAGCCTCGCACGTGCCACTGACAGGAGACCTTTTCGGCGCCAATCAGAACAGACCGGGCACATGCGTCTCAGGAGTGCGCCCCGGCCTCAGCCGACTCGGCGCCGGCCCCGTCCCGCCCCGCTCAGGCAGGCTCCAGGAACCCCTGCTCCACGAGCAGCCGGATCTGTGCCGGCGTACGGTCCCGCAGCAACACCGGGTCCTCGCCGACCAGTTGCGCGATGGCGTCCAGGATCCGCCCCGCGCTCAGCGAGCCGTCGCACACGCCGGCGAAGCCCGCGCCGACCGTGTCCACCTTGGTGGCGCGGCGCATGCCGCGGTTCTGGCGCAGCACCACGTGCTCCGGGTCCTCGGCGCCGGGCAGCCCGACCTGCTCCTGCACGATCTCGGGCGCCAGCTTGAAGTGCCCTTCCAGCAGCGCCGCGTCGTCGTGCGCCCGCAGATAGTCGAGCCGCTCGAAGTGCGCCCGTACGGTGTCGCCGAGCGGCTGCTCCACGGGGTGGGGCCACTCCTCCGCGACGACCGAGGGGTCGGCGGCCCCCGTCCTGCGCAGGGTGATCCAGCCGAACCCGACCGCCCGCACCTTGCGCGCCTCGAACTCGTCCAGCCAGGCGTCGTACAGCGCCTGGTACTCGGCCGGGTCCCCGCGGTGGTCACCGGCGTCCCTGAGCCACAGCTCGGCGTACTGCGTGACGTCCTGCACCTCGCGCTGGACGATCCACGCGTCGCACCCGCGCGGCACCCACGACCTGAGCCTGTCCTGCCAGTCCTCCCCTTCCACGTGCTGCCAGTTGGCGAGGAACTGCGCGAACCCGCCCTCGTTCAGCCGTTCCCCCGCCTGCTGAACGAGCGACCGGCACAGATCGTCCCCGCCCATCCCGCCGTCCCGGTACGTCAGCCGGGCGCCCGGCGAGATCACGAAGGGCGGGTTGGAGACGATCAGGTCGTACGTCTCGTCGTCGCGCACCGGCTCGAAGAGCGAGCCCTCCCGCAGCTCGGCCGCCGGGGCGCCGGACAGCGCCAGCGTCAGCGCGGTGATGTGCAGGGCGCGCGGGTTGAGGTCGGTCGCCGTCACGCGCGTGGCGTGCCGCGCGGCGTGCAGGGCCTGGATGCCGGACCCGGTGCCGAGGTCGAGCGCGGAGCCGACCGGCGTGCGGACGGTGATGCCGGCCAGCGTCGTGGACGCCCCTCCGACGCCGAGGACGACGCCCTCCTCCCGGCTGCCGATGCCACCGGCGCCGCCGACGGCGCACCCGAGGTCGGACACGATGAACCAGTCCTCGCCCTCGGGCCCGCCGTACGGCCGTACGTCCACGGTCGCGGCGACCTCGGCGCCGTGGGCCTGCGTGAGCCACCCGGCCGCCAGACACGCCTCCAGGGGCAGTACGTCGGCCACGCGCGCGTGGGGCACGGGCTGCTGGAGCAGGAAGAGCCGTACGAGCACCTCCAGGGCGCTGTCCCCACGGGTCGCCCGCAGCGCGGGCACGGTCTCGCTGCGGGCGAGCGCCGCGTACGCGGGGGCGCCGAGCAGTTCGAGCAGCCCGTCGGCGGTGAAGGAAGCGCCCAGGAGGGCGTCCCGCAGGGCGGCGGCGACGTCGGGGCGGTCGGCGGAGGGCAGGGGGGCAAGGCTGGAGTCACTCACGCCCCCATTGTGAACGCAAACCGGCGCCGCAGGCGGTGCCTGTGGCGCCGGGGCGACGTGACGCGAGGGTCAGCCGGTGGTCGCCGACGGCGTGGTGGACGCGCTCTTGCAGCTCGCCTGCTGGGCCATGGCCTTGCCGACGTCGCCCTCTTCGAGGTTCTTCAGGGCGTCGCTGCCGCTGGTGCTCAGCTTGTCGAGCTCGGTCGCGACGTCCTTGAGGCCGTCCGCGAACTTGCCCTGGTCCTTGGTGTCGAGCTCGTCGACCTGCTTCTTCAGGGAGGCGTAGGAGGCGGAGAGGGTGTTGAGCTCCTTGACCGCGTCCAGCTGCTTCTTCTCGGCGTTCTTGCTGTCGCCGGTGTCCGGCGCTCCGGCCTTCTGCACGGCGGCGCCGATCGCCTTGTAGGCGTCGGACATGTCCTGGAAGGCCTGGGCGTCGGTCTTCTGGACGTCCTTGGGCGCGCTGCTGTCCGAGGTCTCCTTCTGGATCGCGAGATTGGCGGCCTCGATCTTCTTGGCCTGCGGCTTGACGGCGTCACAGACCTGCTTGGCCCAGGCGTCCAGCTTCTCGCTGTTGTCGTCACCGCTGCTGCATGCCGACAGCGCCATCGCCAGTACCGCACCGCCGGACAGCGCGGCTGCGAGCTTCTTGTTCACCGGATTGGTCCCTTCCATGGCTCCTCGGCCCCGGAACATACACGGCGCCTGGAGGACACCTACAAGCAGGGCGTCCGTTAAGTCATGCATTAAAGCCATTTGCACCAAGTGAGAGAAGGCTCACGAAGGGGGCGTGCCCACACAGAGCGGGCGGGCGGCGCGTCCACGCACCACCCGCCCGCCCCAGGTGAGGAGGCTGTCGTAAGACCGCCTACGAAACCACCGCGGGGTCGGCCGAACCGGCCACCCTCTTGGCACCCTCCTCGTCCCCCACGGCGATCCCGCGCCGCTTGGAGACATAGACCGCGCCGACGATCACGGCGAGCGAGAGCAGGGCGATCCCGATCCGGACGCCGATGCTCTTGTCCTCGCCGTAGCTGAACTTGATGACCGCGGGCGCGATGAGCAGCGCGACGAGGTTCATCACCTTCAGCAGCGGGTTGATCGCGGGCCCGGCGGTGTCCTTGAAGGGGTCGCCGACCGTGTCGCCGATGACGGTCGCGGCGTGGGCCTCGCTGCCCTTGCCGCCGTGATGACCGTCCTCGACGAGCTTCTTGGCGTTGTCCCAGGCGCCGCCGGAGTTGGCGAGGAACACCGCCATGAGCGTGCCCGTGCCGATCGCGCCCGCGAGATACGCGCCGAGGGCGCCGACACCGAGCGTGAACCCGATGAAGATGGGCGCCATGACGGCGAGCAGCCCTGGGGTCGTCAGCTCCCTGAGCGCGTCCCGGGTGCAGATGTCGACGACCTTGCCGTACTCCGGCTTCTCGCTGTAGTCCATGATCCCGGGCCGCTCACGGAACTGCCGCCGCACCTCGTAGACGACCGCACCCGCCGATCGCGACACGGCGTTGATGGCGAGCCCCGAGAAGAGGAACACCACCGCGGCGCCCGCGATGAGGCCGACGAGGTTGTTGGGCTGCGAGATGTCCATCATCAGGCTCATCGGAGCCCCGTCGCCGGAGAGTTTCTCGCCGACGTCCTGGGCGCCCGTCGTGATGGCGTCACGGTACGACCCGAAGAGCGCCGACGCCGCGAGGACGGCGGTGGCGATGGCGATGCCCTTGGTGATGGCCTTGGTGGTGTTGCCGACGGCGTCCAGGTTGGTGAGCACCTGAGCGCCCGCGCCCTCGACGTCGCCGGACATCTCGGCGATGCCCTGGGCGTTGTCGGAGACCGGCCCGAAGGTGTCCATGGCGACGATGACGCCGACCGTGGTGAGCAGCCCGGTACCGGCCAGCGCCACCGCGAACAGCGCCAGCATGATCGACGTACCGCCGAGCAGGAACGCCCCGTAGACGCCGAGGCCGATCAACAGGGCGGTGTAGACGGCCGATTCGAGACCGATCGAGATACCGGCGAGGACGACGGTGGCCGGGCCGGTGAGCGAGGTCTTGCCGATGTCCTGGACGGGACGCCGGGTGGTCTCGGTGAAGTAGCCGGTCAGCTGCTGGATGACGGCGGCGAGCAGGATGCCGATCGCCACCGCGACGAGCGCGAGGACGCGCGGGTCGCCGTCCTTGCCGGCGATCGCCCCGTCGGTGACACCGTCGAGATCGGCGTACGACGACGGCAGGTACGCGAAGACGGCCGCGGCCACCAGCACGAGCGAGATCACCGCGGAGATGAAGAACCCCCGGTTGATCGCGGACATGCCACTGCGGTCGGACCGGCGCGGCGCCACCGCGAAGATGCCGATCATGGCGGTGAGGACACCGATCGCCGGGACGATCAGCGGGAAGGCGAGCCCGGAGTCGCCGAAGGCCGCCTTGCCGAGGATCAGCGCGGCGACCAGGGTCACGGCGTACGACTCGAAGAGGTCGGCCGCCATGCCCGCGCAGTCGCCGACGTTGTCGCCCACGTTGTCGGCGATGGTCGCGGCATTGCGCGGGTCGTCCTCCGGAATGCCCTGTTCGACCTTGCCGACCAGGTCGGCGCCGACGTCGGCGGCCTTGGTGAAGATGCCGCCGCCGACACGCATGAACATGGCGATCAGGGCGGCCCCGAGGCCGAAACCCTCGAGCACCTTCGGCGCGTCGGCCGCGTAGACCAGCACGACACAGGAGGCGCCCAGCAGACCGAGCCCCACCGTGAACATGCCGACGACGCCGCCCGTACGGAAAGCGATCTTCATTGCTTTGTGCGAGACGGCGGTGAGATCCTTTTCGGGTTCACCTTCCGCAGGTGTCGCTTCCCGTGCCGCCGCGGCAACGCGCACATTGCTGCGCACGGCGAGCCACATGCCGATATATCCGGTGGCCGCCGAGAACGCCGCGCCGATCAAGAAGAAGACGGATCGACCGGCGCGCTGATTCCAGTCGTCCGCGGGCAGCAGCATGAGCAGGAAGAACACGACCACGGCGAATACGCCGAGCGTGCGCAGCTGCCGGGCCAGATAGGCGTTGGCGCCTTCCTGTACGGCCGATGCGATCTCTTTCATGCTGTCGGTTCCCTCGCCCGCCGCGAGCACCTGGCGTACCAGGACGCCCGCGACCACGAGCGCGGCCACTGCGACGGCGGCGATCACCCAGATGATGATCCGGTTGTCGTCGGTCAGTACCGCGGCTGCGAGGGTAGTGGGATGGTCCAGCTGATGAGGGGTAGAAAGCCCCGCCATTCGTCCTCCTTGACGCTTGGGCTGAGCTCAAGATGTGGACGGATTGTAGGTAGCGGAACCTGATCAAAACAGTGGGCGGTAAACGGAATTAGCCTTCACATGCTCTTCAGCAAATGATCGACGTCACGCCACAGAACCCGAAAGAGCTAATGCCCCAAAGGCATTGACTGATCGTGAATCATTTCACGAATTCCGAAAATACAAAGGGCCCCACCGGAGCGGGGCCCTTTGATGTTCTGCTGTATGTATGAAGGTCAGGGAAGCGTCGCGGCCGGCGGGGTGGTCGGCCAGGTCATACGGATCGACCCGCCGTGCTCCCCCGCGGTGACCTCCACGTCGTCGACGAGGCCGCTGATGACCGCCAGGCCCATCTCGTCCTCCTCGGTCTCCGCGTCCGGATCCTCGGCCGCCGCGCCGGGCGCCCGGTCACCCGGGGCCGAACGCGGCGCCTCGTCGCCGACCTCGATGGAGAACTGCTTCTCCTCCTCGATCAGCAGCACCTTCACCGGAGAGGTGATACCGCTGTTCTGATGCAGTCCGACGGCACGGGAGCAGGCCTCGCCGACGGCGAGCCTGACCTCGTCGAGTACGGCCTCGTCCACTCCGGCCCTGCGCGCCACCGCTGCCGCCACCAGTCGGGCGGTCCGGACGTGCTCGGGCAGCGCGCTGAAGCGGAGCTCAACGGTGGCCATGCATCCCCCTCGGAACTACGGGCGTGCTGTCGGGGGACCGGACCGCCGAAAGTCCGGACCCCCCTGTAGTACAGCCGTCCCGGGCGCGGTTCAGGTCACCGGCCCGGTCCGGTGGTTCAGTCGGTCGCCGCCACCGCTTCCTCGACCGAGGTGTGGATCGGGAACACCTTGGTGAGACCGGTGATGCGGAAGATCTTCAGAATGCGCTCCTGGTTGCAGACCAGGCGCAGCGAGCCCTCATGGGCACGCACCCGCTTCAGGCCGCCGACCAGCACGCCGAGCCCGGTGGAGTCGAGGAAGTCCACGCCCTCCATGTCGACGACGAGGTGGAAACTCCCGTCGTTCACCAGCTCGACCAGCTGCTCGCGCAGCTTGGGCGCGGTATATACGTCGATTTCGCCACCGACCTCGACGACCGTACGATCGCCGACGGTACGGGTCGACAGGGACAGGTCCACGGATCCTCCAGCACCTTGCTATCGAGCGGTCGCCCGTTAGGACACTCGGCAGAGCCCCCAGGACGGTTCGCCAGCCGCGATGGCATTCAATCACTTACCGGCAGGCGTGCACGACGCCTTGGTCCCATTGTCCGTCACGCCGGTGACACACTCGGTGCCGATGGCCAAGAATCACCGATCCGATCGATCCCCGACGAACCCCGTGTCCCGGGCGGACCCGGGCACGGTGCTGGGCCGGCTCGCCTCGGGGCCGAGCCGTGCTTCGCGCATCACTCATACGGAGCACTTGCCCCCGCGCGAGGGCCGCCATGCCGTCTGGCCTGACCGGATTCGCCCGGAGGTGCTCGCGGCGGTCCGGGCGGCGGGCATCGAACACCCCTGGGCCCACCAGGCACGCGCCGCGGAGCACGCCCTGGACGGCGAGTCGGTGGTCGTCGCCACCGGCACCGCCTCCGGCAAGTCCCTGGCGTACCTCACGCCCGTCCTGACGGCCCTCCTGGACGGCTCCGAGGCCCCGAACGGCCGCGGCGCCACCGCGCTCTACCTCGCGCCCACGAAGGCGCTCGCGGCGGATCAGTGCCGATCTGTGAAGGAACTTTCACAACCGCTGGGCAATTCAGTTCGACCAGCCGTCTACGACGGTGACACCCCGTTCGAGGAACGCGAGTGGATCCGCCAGTACGGCAACTACGTCCTGACCAACCCGGACATGCTGCACCGCGGCATCCTCCCGTCCCACCCCCGCTGGTCCTCCTTCCTGAAGGCGCTCAAGTACGTCGTCATCGACGAGGTCCACACCTACCGCGGCGTCTTCGGCTCCCACGTCGCCCAGGTCCTGCGCCGACTGCGCCGCCTCTGCGCCCGCTACGGCGCCTCCCCGGTCTTCCTGCTGGCCTCCGCGACCGCCGCCGAGCCCTCGGTCGCCGCCCGGCGCCTGACCGGCCTCCCGGTGGTCGAGGTCGCCGACGACGCCTCCCCGCGCGGCGAACTGGTCTTCGCCCTGTGGGAGCCCCCGCTCACCGAGATGCAGGGCGAGAAGGGCGCCCCGGTCCGCCGCACGGCCACCGCCGAGACGGCCGACCTCCTGACCGACCTGACCGTGCAGGGCGTCCGCTCGGTCGCCTTCGTCCGCTCCCGGCGCGGCGCCGAGCTCATCTCGGTCATCGCCCAGGAACGCCTGGCCGAGGTCGACCGCTCCCTGGCCCGGCGCGTCGCCGCCTACCGCGGCGGCTACCTCCCGGAGGAACGCCGCGCCCTGGAACAGGCCCTCCACTCCGGCGAGTTGCTGGGCCTCGCCGCCACGACGGCCCTGGAACTCGGCATCGACGTCTCGGGGTTGGACGCCGTCGTGATCGCCGGCTACCCGGGCACACGCGCGTCCCTGTGGCAGCAGGCGGGCCGGGCGGGCCGCTCCGGCCAGGGCGCCCTGGCCGTCCTGGTCGCCCGCGACGACCCCCTGGACACCTTCCTCGTCCATCACCCCGAGGCCCTCTTCGAGCAGCCCGTGGAATCGACGGTCCTCGACCCCGACAACCCGTACGTCCTCGCCCCGCACCTGTGCGCGGCGGCGGCGGAACTGCCGTTGACCGACGAGGACATGGACCTGTTCGGCCCGGCCTGCGCGGACCTGCTGCCGCAGCTGGAGGCCGCGAAGCTGCTCCGCCGCCGCACGAAGGCCTGGCACTGGACCCGCCGGGAATCCGCCGCCGACCTCGCCGACATCCGCGGCGAGGGCGGCCGTCCGGTGCAGATCGTGGAGTCGGGCACGGGCCGGCTCCTCGGCACGGTGGACGCGGGCGCCGCCCACACGACCGTCCACGAGGGCGCGGTCCATCTCCACCAGGGCCGCACCTACTTGGTGCGGAAGCTGGACCTGGAGGACTCGGTGGCGCTGGTGGAGGAGGCGAACCCGCCGTACTCGACCGTGGCCCGCGACACGACCGCCATCGCCGTCCTGGAGACGGACGTCGAAGTCCCCTGGGGCCAGGGCCGGTTGTGCTACGGCTCCGTCGAGGTCACCAACCAGGTGGTCTCCTTCCTGCGCAGACGCCTCATCACCGGTGAGGTCCTGGGCGAGACCAAACTCGACCTCCCTCCTCGTACGCTGCGCACCCGCGCGGTGTGGTGGACGGTCACCGAGGACCAGCTCGACGAGGCCCGCATCAACCCCGAGATCCTCGGCGGCGCCCTGCACGCCGCCGAACACGCCTCCATCGGCCTGCTCCCCCTGTTCGCGACCTGCGACCGCTGGGACATCGGCGGCGTCTCGATCCCGCTCCACCCCGACACCCTGCTCCCCACGGTCTTCGTCTACGACGGCCATCCCGGCGGCGCGGGCTTCGCGGAGCGCGCCTTCCACACCGCCCGCGCCTGGCTCACCGCCACCCGCGAGGCCATCGCCTCCTGCGAGTGCGACGCCGGCTGCCCGTCCTGCATCCAGTCCCCCAAGTGCGGCAACGGCAACGACCCGTTGCACAAGAGGGGGGCGGTGCGCTTGCTCACGGTGTTGCTGCGGGGAGCGCCGGCGGAGGGGGCGGTTGCGGGAGAGGGGGCGCAGGCGCAGGAGGCGACAGAGGGGGCTCCGGCATCGGCGAGGGAAGCGGCCGCTCCGGAAGCGGCTGCTGTTCCGCCGGTCCCGCCCGTGCCCTGACCTCCGCCGTGAACGGCCCCCGTCCCGCCGCCGCCGTCACATCCGAGACGTCACCCACAAGCGCGCACCGCACCAGCCGGGTGCCCTGCTCCCGGGCCACCCGACCTGCCCGAGCGCAGGCCCCCGCATCACCGTCCGCCCAGTGGTCCGCCGCCGCGAGCGCCGCGAGATCCGCACCGCCGGCCGCACGATGCCGGGTCACCACGGCCTGCCCCAGGGCGAGCACGACCCCGAACACCACACAGAGCACGGCGATCGCACCGACACTCCAGACGGTGGCGGAGCCCCGGTCGGAACCAAGGCCGCGCCGCCACCCACGGCGCCCGCTCATGGCCCGCCCTCCACCGAGGCCACGGCCTCCTCCCGTACCTCGAACGGCAACCCGTGCAGTACCGGTGGCCTGGCCACGACCACGACCCGGACCTGGGTCTCTTCCCGGCTGACCATGACCTTCGCACCGCGCGGCGCCGCCTCTCGGGCCACCTCGACGACCGAGTCGGCCGGATCCTGCCGGGCCGCCGCACGCGCCCCGGTCCGGGCCGCGTCCACGCACTGGATCTGCGCGGCCACCACGAGCAGCCCCCACACCAGTGCCATCGCGAACATCACCAGGACGGGCAGCACCACGGCCGACTCCGCCGTCACGAACCCCCGGTCCGCGCCCCGCTCACATCCGCGCATCGAGGGCCTGCTTCACGATGCCCTGGAGCTCCGCGCTCACCGCTCCGCTGGTCACCACCTTGTAGAGGACGACCGCGAACGCCACCGCCGCGACGATCCCCATCGCGTACTCCGAGGTGACCATCCCCGCGTCCTTCCGCGCCGCCCGAAGCCGCGCGAGTACCACCTTGCACATCTCAACCCCCGTAAGGAACCAGCTCTGTTGGAAGCCTTGCCAAAGCTCTTTCGAACCTCTGTCGGAGCTCTCTCGAAGCTCTCTCGCCCACTGCTGGTTCTTGTCGATCACCAGCTCTGCCACATGCCCGCACCCACCCCCGTCATCCACCACCCCCGCCCCCGCCCAGAGCCGGACCCGCCAGCCCGATCACCACGGGCAGCACCCCCACCGCGATGAACGCGGGCAGGAAGCACAGCCCCACCGGCGCGGTCACGAGGACCGCAGCCCGCCGAGCCCGTGCCGTCGCGGTGCGCGCCCAGTCGGCGCGGGCCTCCGCGGCGATCCGGGCCACTGGCCCGGCCGCGGGCAGCCCGGACACGTCGGCCCGCTCCAGCAGCCGCGCCAGCGACCCGGCCCCCGGCAT